>PMHH01000176.1 GCA_003156595.1 Acidimicrobiaceae bacterium | reverse complement strand
CGTGGCTCGCCGGGTCCTCCTCGCCCTGGTACGCCTCCACCTCCACGATCCGGCCGGCTCGACCGTCGGCGGTCACGACCAGCTTGTTGAGCAGTCTGGGCGCCACCTCGGTGGCCTCGCCTCGGTACCACGACCGCGGCAGGCGTCTACGACGGAGCATCGCCACCGAGGCCGGTGAGCTGCTGTCCGAGGTGATGGGCGAACCGTTCCATCTGGATGGCCACCGGACCGGGACCCGCGCCGCCGGGTGTCGTCCGCCGGGTGACGGCCACACCCGGCGCCAGCAGTTCGACCGCTTCGGCGCCCAGGGAGGGATGCGCCTCGACCAGCTCGGCGAGCGGAACGTGGCGCTCGAGGGCATCGTGCACCAGTGCGCCCACCACGGTATGAGCCTGCCGGAAGGGCATTCCGCGCTCGACGAGCCATTCGGCCAGGTCGACGGCGGACGCGAAGGGGGTGTCCGCGGCCTCGCGCATGCGCGCCGTGTCCCAGGTCGCGGTGGCGAGCAGGCCCGTCAGGGCCACCACCCCACCGACCACCTGGTCGAGGGCGTCGAAAAAGGGCTCTTTGTCCTCTTGGAGGTCCCGGTTGTACGCCAGCGGGAGTCCCTTGAGCGTGGCCAGCAGGCCGGTGAGATGGCCGATCAGGCGCCCGCACCGCCCGCGCGCCAGCTCCGCGATGTCGGGGTTCTTCTTCTGCGGCAGCATCGAGCTCCCGGTGGCGTAGGCGTCGGCGAGATGCATGAAGCCGAACTCCTCGGTGCACCACAGCACGATCTCCTCACCCAGCCGGGACAGGTGCACACCGATCAGGGTCAGATCAAACAGGGCCTCCGCCACGAAGTCCCGGTCGGACACCGCGTCGAGCGAGTTCTCGAAGCGGGCTGCGAACCCCAGCTCCGCGGCGACCAGGTCCGGTTCCAGCGGGAGCGACGACCCGGCCAGGGCGCCGGCCCCAAGCGGGGACACGTCCAAGCGCCGGCGGGTGTCGAGCAGCCGGTCGACGTCGCGGGCGAGCGCCCAGCCGTGCGCCAGCAGATGATGGGCCAGGAGGACGGGCTGGGCCCGCTGCAGATGCGTATAGCCCGGCAGGTAGGCATCCTCCGCGGCCCGGGCCCGGTCCAGGAGGACCTGCTGCAGATCCTGGATGCGCCGGGCCACCACCACGAGCTCCCGCTTGGCAAACAGGCGCAGGTCGGTGGCGATCTGGTCGTTGCGGCTGCGGCCGGTATGCAGGCGGGCGCCGACCTCACCGGCGATCTCGGTCACCCGGCGCTCCACGCCGGTGTGCACGTCCTCGTCGGCGGGCTTGAACACCGGGCTGCCGGCGGCCAGCTCGGCCGCCACCCGATCGAGAGCGGCCAGGAGGATCTGGGCGTCTTCGTGCGAGAGGATCCCGGCGGCCGCCAAGCCCCGCACGTGGGCGCGGGAGCCGGTCACGTCGTCCGCCGCCAGTCGCTGGTCGAACGGGAGGCTCACGGTGTACGCCAATAGCTCGTCCGCAGGGGCCTCCGTGCCGAAGCGACCCTGCCACAGGGTCATTCGGCGCCTGCGGGGGGTCGTTCCCCAGTGGGTCGGTTGACCTGCCGGGCGGCCCAGGTGGCCACCCCCAGCCCCCACAAGCGCACGAAGCCCTCGGCATCTTGATGGCGGAAGCGGTCGGCCGCCTCGTAGGTGGCGAGCGAATAGTCGTAGAGGCCCACGTCGCTCCGCCGCCCGGCCACGATGCAACGACCCGGCACCTCGCAAAGCAGCCGCACGTCGCCGGTCACGAATCGCTGGCTCTCGTCGACGAACGCGTCCAGGGCCGCCTTGAGTGGCGAGAACCACATCCCGTCGTACACCAGGTCGGCATAGCGAGGTTCCAGCCGGGCCTTCTCGTGGGCGAGGTCCCGCTCGAGAGTGAGGTCCTCCAGGTCGGAGTGGGCCATGAGCAGCGCCAGCGCCCCGGGACATTCATAGATCTCGCGGCTCTTGATGCCGACGCGCCGGTTCTCGACCATGTCGATGCGGCCCCAGCCGTACGAGCCCACCAGCCTGTCGACCTCGCCTATCAGATTGGAAAGGGGCAGCCGTCGCCCGTCGAGCGCCACTGGTAGCCCTTGCTCGAAGCTGATGATCAGCTCGGTTGGCTCGGTGGCGGTCGGAGTCGTCAACTCGTACACGTCTTCTGGCGGTTGCTCCCACGGGTCCTCGAGGATCCCGCACTCGATCGTCCGCCCCCAGAGGTTCTGGTCGATGCTGTAGGGGCTGGACTTGGTGACGGTGATGGGGATGCCCCAGGTCTCGGCGTAGTCGATGGACTGCTCCCGCGTCAGACCCCAGCCTCGGACCGGGGCCAACACCTCGAGGTCGGGAGCGAGAGCGGCGGCGGAGACCTCGAAGCGGACCTGATCGTTGCCCTTGCCGGTGCAGCCGTGACCGACGGCGTCGGCGCCGTACGTGCGGGCCGCTGCCACCAGATGCTTGACGATCACCGGGCGCGAGAGCGACGAGATGAGCGGATACTTGCCCTCGTACTTGGCATTGGCCTTGAGGGCCGGGGCCACGAAGTCGTTGGCGAACTCTTCTCGCAGATCCACCACGATGGCGTCGACCGCGCCGGCGGCCATGGCTCGGGCCTTGATCGTCTCCCAGTCGCCGCCTTGGCCGACGTCAGCCGCCAAGGCGATGACCTCCACCTTGAGCTCCTCGGTCATCCAGCGCACGGCCACCGACGTGTCGAGGCCACCGCTGTAGGCCAACACCACTCGCTTCGCCACAGTACAAGTCCCTTCGTTCGCTCTGTCGACTGCCGATCAGACTTACAGGCCGGCTAAGCCCGACAAACGGCGGGCCAGCTTGGCCCCGCCAACCTGTTCGGCCGCCACCACCATGATCGTGTCATCACCGGCAACGGTGCCGAGGATGTCCGGCGACGATGCCCGATCGAGGGCAGACGCCACCACGTGCGCGGAGCCGGGCGGGGTGCGGACCACCACCAGATTGCCGGAGAAGGCCACCTCCACCACCCAGTCGCCCAGGACCCGCCGCAAATGCTCCTCGGGCACCACTCGCTCCTTGGGCAGCTCTGGCATGGCGTAGACCGAGTCCCCGCCCGCAGCGCGGATCTTGACCGCGCCCAGCTCCTCCAGGTCGCGCGACACCGTGGCCTGGGTGGCGTGAACGCCGTCCGCAGCGAGCAAGTCGACCAGTTGCGACTGGCTGGTCACCGCCCACTCCTCGAGCATCTGGGTGATCCGGTGCTGGCGCTGATTCTTGGAGAGCTTCACTGCCCGACCTCGTCCGCTACCAGCCACGACAAGAGACCGCGAGCCGCGTACATGCGGTTGCCCGCCTGCTCCCACACCGCGCTCGCCGGTCCGTCGATGACCGCAGCGCTGACCTCCAAGCCGCGATGGGCCGGAAGGCAGTGCAGGAAGACGGCACCCTGTGCGGCTCTGCCCATCAGCGCTTCGTCGACTTGATAGCCGGCGAAGGCGTCCTCGCGCTGGTGCTGCTCGGTCTCCTGCCCCATCGACACCCAGACGTCAGTGCAGACGGCGTCGGCGCCACTGACGGCCTCGACTGGATCGGTGGTCGTGGTGATCGTCACCCCGCGGGCCCGGGCGCCGTCGACGGCCACCGGGTCGAGCTGGTGGCCGGGTGGGCAGGCCAACCGGACGTCCACGCCGGCCAGGCCGCAGGCCAGGGTCAGGCTGCGGGCCACGTTGTTGCCGTCACCGACCCAGGCGAGGGTGCGGCCCGCCAGCCGACCCCCCCAGCGGTGGCGCAGGGTGAGCAAGTCGGCGATGGCCTGGCAGGGATGCGCGACATCGGACAACAGGTTCACGACCGACACTTCGTCGACCTTGGCCATGGCCTCGAGGACAGCGTGATCGAAGACGCGAGCCCCGACCACTCGGTGGTAGCAAGCCAGCACCCGGGTGACGTCTTCGACTGTCTCGCGCCTCCCCAGCCCGATCTCGTCGCCCCGCATGACGATCGGGTGCCCGCCCAGCCCGACTACCGCCATCTCCGTGGCGTTGCGCGTTCGGTTGGAGGGTTTCTCGAAGATGAGCGCCACCCCGAGGCCGGCCAAGATGGCGGGCGGGTGGGGCAGTTCGGCCAAGTCGAGCACCGCGGCCAGGTCGCCCTCGCTCAGGTCGTCGACCTCGAGAAAGTGTCGCATCAATCGGTCCCGGAGCTGGCGATGGCGTCCGCCAGGATGGCGACGGCGCGGTCCATCTCGTCCTCGGTCACCAACAATGATGGGGCCAGCCGCAGAGCGGTCGACGTGACGGCGTTGACAACCAGACCGGCATCGAGGGCCGCGGCCGCAACCGGGCCGGCTCTTTTTCCCTCGACGAGTTCGACGGCCAGCAGGAGCCCCAGGCCCCGCACCGCGGCCACGCTCGGGAGTGGCTCGATGGCTGCTGTCAGGTAGGCGCCGGCTGCCCGGGCTCGGGTGGGCACGTCTTCGGCCTCCATGACTGCGAGCACGGCCCGGGCCGCGGCCGCGGCCAGCGGTTGCCCGCCAAAGGTGGTGGCGTGATCTCCCGGGCCGAACGCCTCCGCCACGTCGTGGCGCGCCCAGCATGCCCCGATCGGCATACCGTTCCCGAGCGCCTTGGCCATCGTCACCACGTCGGGACGGATCCCGTAATGCTGGAAGCCAAACCACTCGCCGGTGCGGCCCAGGCCGGTCTGGACCTCGTCGATGATGAGCAGGGTGGCCCGTTCGTCACACAGCCGCCGGACCGCCTGGAAGTAGTCGGTCCCGCCGGGGTTGACGCCGCCCTCTCCTTGAATCGGTTCGAGCAGCACCGCGGCCACGGAGGGGTCGAGGGCCGCCGCCAAGGCGTCGATGTCGCGCCACGCCACGTGCCGGAAACCTTCCGGCAGCGGTTGGAAGGCCTCGTGTTTGGCCGGTTGTCCGGTGGCGTGCAGGGTGGCCAGGGTCCGGCCGTGAAAGGAGCCGTAGGCACTGACGACGACATGGCGGCCCCTTCCCCCCCACCGGCGGGCCAGCTTGATGGCGCACTCGTTGGCCTCAGCCCCGCTGTTGCAGAAGAACACCCGGCCCGGGCCGGCGTCGACCAACCGATCGAGAGTGGCCGCGACCTCCGGCCCAGGCTCGGTGCCGAAGAGGTTTGATACGTGCAACAGCGTGTGCGCTTGCGTGCAGATGGCCTCGGCCACCCGGGGATGGGAGTGGCCAAGGGAGGTGACAGCCAATCCCGAGAGGAAGTCGAGATACTCCCGTCCTTCGTCGTCCCACAGCCGGCTGCCCTCGCCCCGCACGAACGTCACCGGCGGCGGCGGGTAGGTGGCCATGAGGCGGGTGCCTTGCGGCGCGGTCACGTCGTTTCCGCCAGCAGCGGGTCGCGACTCACCATGGTGCCCACCCCTTCCCGGGTGAAGATCTCCAGCAACAGCGCGTGGCTTTGCGTCCCGTCGAGGATGTGGGCTTGTCCGACGCCGCCATTGACGGCCCGCAGGCACGACCGAACCTTGGGGATCATGCCGCCGGCGATGGTGCCGTCAGCCAGCATGGCCTCGAGGTCGCCGGTGCCGGCGGCGCTGATCCGGGTGGCGGGATCGTCCCGGTCGCGGCGGATCCCGTCGACATCGGTCAGGTACACCAGCTTGACGGCTCCGACCGCTACGGCCAGGGCCCCGGCCGCGGTGTCGGCGTTGATGTTGTAGGCCTGCCCGGTGGGGTCGCTGCCGATAGTGGCCACGACCGGGATCAGGTCCTCGGCCAGCAGCCGGTTGAGGAGGTCGGGGTTGACCGAGGCGATGTCGCCGACGAAGCCCAACTGGGGGTCGCGAGCCTGGGCGCTGATGATGCCGGCGTCCTCGCCCGACACGCCGACAGCCAGCGGGGCGTGGACGTTGATCGCCGAGACGATGTCCCGGTTGACCTTGCCGACGAGCACCATGCGGGCGATGTCGAGGGTGTCTGCGTCGGTGACGCGAAGGCCGTCGATGAACTCGGGCACCTTGCCGAGCCTCGTCATCAGTTGACCTATTTGTGGACCGCCGCCATGGACGACGAGCGGCCGCATACCGACGGAACGCATGAGGACGATGTCGGTGGCGAAAGATGCCAGAGCGGTATCGCCACTCGCTCCCGCGCCGGCGAGGGCGTTGCCTCCGTATTTGACGACCACCACTTGGCCCCAGAACCGGCGAATGTACGGCAGAGCCTCGACGAGGATGGCCGCCTTGGTGGTGGCCTCGACGTGCGCCCCGGTGACGGCGTCCACCCCGGTNNCGCGGTCCGTCCCGGTCACGGCATCCGCCCCGGTCATGGGTACACCCCCACCATCGGCAGGCCGGTGGTCTCTGGCCAGCCCAGGGCCAGGTTGGCGCACTGGATGGCTTGGCCGGCCGCGCCCTTGGTGAGGTTGTCGATGGCGGCGATGGCGAGGATCCACCCGGTGCGAGCGTCGTAGCAGGCGGTGAGGTGAGCGCAGTTGGACCCGAGGGTGGCTTTGGTCGAAGGCGACCGGCCGGCGACGACCACGCACGGGGACGCGGCGTAGAAGTCCCGCAGCACCGCCAGCGGATCGCTTGTGTCGGCCCCGGGCGCGGGCCGGGCGTAACAGGTCGCCAGGATGCCGCGGTTCATGGGCGCCAGGTGGGGCGTGAAGATCACCTCGGCGCCGATGGCCTGCTCGATCTCGGGAGTGTGTCGGTGGTCGAGCAGGCCGTAGGCGGTGAAGTCCTCGTCCACGGTATTGAAGTGGGTGTTCGCCTTGGGGACACGGCCCGCGCCCGACACGCCGCTGGCGGCATCCACCACAATCCCCGTGGTGTCGATCAGGCCGGCTCGGACCAGTGGGGCCAGGGCCAGGGCCGCAGCGGTCGGGTAGCAGCCGGCGGCGGCAATCAGGGTCGCGCCGGGAAGCTCCTCGCCGAACAGCTCGGGGATCCCGGTCGCGGCGTCGGCGAGCAACGACGGGCAGCGGTGTTCGGACCCATACCATTTGGGGTAGAGGCTCGGGTCCCGCAGCCGGAAGTCCGCGGCCAGGTCGATCACGGTCCCTACCCGTTCGAGCAGGTCGGGTACCAGCTCCTGCGACGCCCCGTGGGGCAGAGCCAGGAAGACCACGTCGAGCCCGTCAGCGGCCGCGGGGTCGGCGTCGACGAGGACCAGATCCGGGTAGCCCGCGGCGAGGCTCGGATAGAGGTCCTCTACCCGGCCGCCGGACTGGCTGTCCGCGGTGGCCATGACGACCGTGAACGCCGGGTGGCCGGCGGCCAGCCGCATCAACTCGGCGCCGGCGTATCCCGACGCCCCAAAGACCCCGATCTTGAGCGAGCTGGCCACGGCACATACTATACATCACGATGCATAGTCATGCGGGAGGGCCGGCCGCCCATTTGGGACAGACCTCTCGCCGGGAGCCGTCCGCCGGCGGGAGGTCTGTCCGTTCGGATGCCGGATTGGGCCTCGAGAGGGACAGACCTCGGGGCTGGAGTCGTCCGCGGGCGGGAGGTCTGTNNGCGGGCGGGAGGTCTGTCCGTTGCGAATCGCGCCCAAACCTCCGAGCGAGGCCGGCCGGCGCTACGACAGACGGCGGATCTTGGCGATCCGCTCGGTGCGGTAACTGGCGATCTTGATGCTCCAGCTGTCGAGTGGCCGCGGCCGGTCGTTGCCGAAGAAGGTCGTGAGGGGGCCTTCGAGGGTGTAGGAGTCAGCCCCGTCGACCTGCTCGGTGGTGTCATCGGTGAGGGTGACTTCGAAGGGCATGCCCTGATAATGCACCTTCGCCCCTGTGGGGAACCAGATGCCCAACCCTGTGACTTGCCGAGGTTATCCACAGCCCCTCACGGCCAACTCGTCAGGGGGCCCGGCATCGTCCGTGACGGTGGCCGGGAGAACGAGCCACCGTCACGGCGTGCCGACCCCCTTCCTCTTCACCGTCGATTGCGGCCAACCTCGAAGAAACCGCTCCTATCGCGGGACGACTCCGGGCGGCGCAGTTGAGCCGAAGTGGTCGCGTCCCCTCCGCCACGTCCTCCCCGACCGGAGCCTCGCCGAGCTGGAAAGGAGTAGGGGACCTGCAACTCGAAGGTGCTGACCCCGTTGGGTTTACCCCGGGTCAGCCCCTTCGGGTTGCGGGGCGTCTTACCCTTCCAAAAGGATTTGCGCTAGCAGGGCGCCGGCGTGGGGGTGCCCGAGGCCGGCCGCGTAGGCGTCGAAGGATCCGTACGCGGCCCGGAATCGGTCGAGAAACTCGTTCATGGTCGCGGGCTCGGCCGCGATGATGGCGGGTGCGCTGGACTCGATCTCCGCCACGTTCGCCCCGTACTGTGCCCGGAGCCACTCCAGAAGACGGCCCATGGCGAGCTGGCTGAGGGCGTAGTCGGCTGCGATGTCGGCATCGTCCACCCCGAGCAATCCCAACACCAGCGCGGTCAGGATGCCGGTGCGGTCCTTGCCGGCGAAGCAGTGGTACACCACGGGATAAGCGTCTGCATCGCACAGCAGGCCCAGGAAGGCGGCGATGGAGGTTCCGGCGGATTCGGCCATGGACATGTACTGCTCGGCGACGTATGACGGTCCGACCCAGTCGTGATAGTCCTCACGGGGTGGGAGCACGTCGAGCATCGGAAGGTGGTGCCAGGCGACGTCACCGGTGCTCTCCGCGATGCGCCCCTTGGCGACCTCGTCTCCGGTGCGCAAGTCGATTACCGTCCGCAGGCCCAGTTCCTCGACGCGGAGCAGGTCCGCCTCGGTGAGGCGGTCCAATCCGTCGGCTCGGAACAGGCGACGCCACCTCACCGGTCGGCCATCCCGTCCGACATAGCCGCCGAGGTCGCGGAAGTTCCACGCTCCCTCCAGGTCGAGGTGCCGGGGGTGATCGGGGTCAGCCACCCAATCCGGGTGGTCGCTCATGTCCGCAGCTCGGCTCCGTGGGCGGCGATCACCGCGTCGATCGTTGACTGGCGGGCCTGAGCCAGCTCCGTCTCGTGGAGCGTATGGTCGAGGGCCCGAAATCGGAGGCGGAAGGCGAGGCTGCGCCGGCCGGCGCCTATCTGCGCACCTCGGTAGGTATCGAACAGCCACACCGCCTCCAGGAGATCATCCCCCGCCGCCCGGAGTGTGGCTCGCACGTCGGCGGCGGGCACAGAGTCGGCCACCAGGAAGGCGAGGTCCACGTCGCTGGCCGGGTACCGGCTGATGTCGGGCGCCACGAGGGGCCGTCTGGGTTGAGCCAGCAGGTCGTCGAGGGAGACACTCAGATAACCGATGCGCTGCTGCAAACCGTAGGCCGCAACCACGTCAGGATCTATCTCGCCGACCGTCCCCAGGCGCTTTCCGGCCGCGCTGAGGATGTCGCCAGCCCGGGTGGGGTGCCACCCGGGGATCTCGGACGCGGAGATGGTGTTGGCTTGCAGGCGCATGGCGTCTGCCAGGTACGCCCAGGTTCGCGCCGCGGCCGCCGCGGCGGCTTGTCCCGACGAATCGTCGTTGACGCCGGAGGCGATGATGAGACCCAGCCGCTCGGTTTCATCGGGCGTGATCGCCTGCCCGGTCGGGGGGGCGAAGACGTGACCGATCTCAAAAAGGCATACCTCAGCAGCCTGCCGGTCCACGTTGTACTTGACCGCCTTGAGCAGCCCGGGCAGTAACTCTGAACGCAGGATCGACTCGGACCGATCAAGCGGGTTCTCCACCTCCACCGCCACGGGGTCGAGGCCGGCCCGTTCGAGATCTCCAGGGGCCAGGAACGTCGTCGTCCACGCTTCGTCGAAACCCGCCCCGGCGAGGATCGTCCGGACCTGCCGAAGGTCGCGCTGGCGGCCGGTCAGGCCTCCGGAGCCCCCCGGCGGCCCGGCCAGGATGGTGCGTTCGATCCGGCGGTAGCCCCACATGCGGGCCACTTCCTCGATCACGTCGATCTCGCGCTCGGCATCGAGACGCCATGACGGGATCCGCACGTCCAGTACCCTAAGACCGCCCTCCTCGGTAGCGGCGAACCCGATCGGCTCCAACAGCCGCACCATGTCGGCGTCGTCCAGCCCGGTCCCCAGGATGGCGTTGACACGCGATGTACGCACCCGGACCGACCGACCGGACGGCAACGACTCGCCGCACACGTCCACGGTCGGGCCCCGCCGCAGCGCAGGCGCGCCGCTGACGCCAGAGACAGTTGCCAACAGGGCGACGAATCGTTCGACGGCGGCCGGCGCGATCTGCGGGTCAACTCCCCGCTCGAACCGGACCCGGGCCTCTGAGTGCAATCCGAGGCGGGCCCCGGCTCGGGCGATGTGCATCGGCGAGAACCAGGCTGCTTCGAGCAGCACCCGGCGAGTGGAGGAGCTGATCTCGGCTCGACTCCCGCCCATGATCCCTCCGACGCCGACGGGAGTCCCGTCTGCGTCGCAGATCACGCAGTCGTCGTCCTCGAGTGACCGCTCGATCCCGTCGAGGGTGACGAGCACCTCCCCCGCCGCACCCCGGCGGACCAGCAACCCGCCTCCACCAAGCTGGTCAAGGTCGTAGGCGTGGTTCGGTTGGCCGAGGTCGAGCATCACATAGTTGGACACGTCGACAACGGCGCTGATCGGGCGCATTCCCGCCAGCGTCAGACGGCGGGCCAGCCACGGCGGCGACGGTCCGTCTGGGATCCCCTCGAGGATGGTCCCAGTGAAACGGGGGCAGAGATCCGGAGCCTCGACGACGATCGGGGCCGTACCTACCGCCGGCTCGACGGCGGCAACCGCGGGGGACGCGGGCCACGACCAAGTCTCGCCGAGGGCGGCGGCCAGGTCGCGGGCGACGCCGGCCATGCACAGCGCGTCGGGTCGGTTGGGGCTGACGTCAAGGTCGAACACCACTTCGGGCCGCAGGTCGAGCGCCTCGACGAGGGGAGCGCCCGGGGCCGCCAGCCCGGCCGGGAGGATGAGCAGCCCGCCGCCATCCCCGTCCTGCTCGGGCAAGCCCAATTCGGGAGCGGAGCACAGCATGCCGTTCGACCACTCGCCCCGTTTCTTTGCCCGAGTGATCTCGAACCCGCCGGGCAGGACCGCCCCGACGGGGGCCAGCGCCACCAGGTCGCCGGAGGAGAAGTTCCATGCGCCACAGGCGATCTGCAGGGTCTCGACCTCTCCAGCATCCACATCGACGAGGCGCATGCGGTCGGCGTTGGGGTGCGGGCGGATGTCCACGACCCGGGCCACCACCACGTCGTCGAGCCCGCCGCCGACCGTCTCGACGCCTTCGACGACGAGGCCGAGATTGGAGAGGGCATCGGCCAGGTCGGCGACGTCGGCGTCCAGCGGCGCGTAGTCACGGAGCCAGGAGAGGGGGGCACGCATCAGGTTCCTAGAACTGGGCGAGGAAGCGAACGTCGTTGTCGAGCAGGGCGCGCATATCGGGCAGGCCGACGAGAACCTGGGCCAGGCGGTCGATGCCGAAACCGAAGGCGAACCCGCTGTAGGTCTCCGAGTCGATGCCGACCGCGGCAAAAACGTTGGGGTCAACCATGCCGCAGCCGCCAAGCTCGATCCACCCCGATCCGCTGCACGTTCGACAACCGGCGCCGGCGCAGATCGGGCACGTCACCTCGAACTCGGCCGAGGGCTCGGTGAAGGGGAAGTAGGACGGCCTCAGCCGGGAGTGCATACCGGGCCCGAAGAAGGAGGTCGTGAAGGCCTCTATGGTGCCGGCCAGGTTGCCGAACGTTATGCCCCGGTCGACCACGAGCCCCTCGATCTGGTGAAAGACCGGCAGGTGGCGGGCGTCAGGCGTATCCCGCCGGTAGCACCGTCCGGGCATGACCGCGTAGATCGGTGGCTTCTGGGACTCCATCAAACGGATCTGCACTGGTGAGGTGTGGGTCCGCAAGAGGACCGTTCCGGGTGGGTCCAGGCGCAGGTACAGCGTGTCCCACATGCCGCGTGCCGGATGGGCTGGCGGCATGTTGAGCGCCTCGAAGTTGTACCAATCTGTCTCGGCCTCTGGGCCCTCTGCCACCGCGAATCCCATGGCCACGAAGGTGTCCTCGAGTCGCGTTCGGGTCTCGGTAACCAGGTTGAGGTGACCGCGGCCACGCCCGATGGCATCAAGCGGAGCCGCTAGCGGCCCGCTCATGAACTCCGTCAGGTCCAGCCGCTCAGCTTCGATCCGACTCCGGCGCTCCTGCGACTCGAACGACGCGGCCAGCGCGTCGGCTCGGCTCTGTAGACGATCGCGGGCCGCATTTATCAGCGCCCCTACCTCCCGGCGTTCGTCCGAGGGCAACTGCCCGAGCCGGGTGTGCAGCCGAGCCAGCTCGGACCGCTTGCCCAGCACGTCGCGCTCGATCTCTCGGAGCGTGGCGAGACGCGGGGCGGACTCCAGCCGGGCCAGACCATCGGACTCAATCGACACGACGGCCTCAGCGATCGACGTGCGGTCCGGGGAAGAGGGGGGTGCGTGGTCAGTCACGATCCTTGCAGTCTGTCCAAGTCGACCAGGGGAAGGGTAAACCGAAAGGTCGATCCACTCCCCGGATTTGATTCGGCGCTCAGCTGGCCGCCGTGAGACTCGACTAGGCCCCGGCTGATCCATAGCCCGAGGCCGGACCCAGTCGGACGGCCCACGGCGCGGCGGAAGAACTTGGTAAAGACCTTCGGCAGGTCTGAGGCCGGGATCCCCTCTCCCCGGTCGCTCACCGCCACCGACACCGACCCCTGGTCTACCGCGCCCTCGATGAGCAGTCCGAGCGGAGAGCCGTACTTGCAGGCGTTCTCGAGCAGGTTGGTGAGGACTTGCTCGACCTTGTCCGGGTCGGCGTACACCTTCGGAAAGGCCGCCGGGAAGACCGTTTCTGCCTGTAGCTCGGGGTATTCGAGACGCACCTTCTCCACCAGGCTGGCCGTCAGCCGGGGCAGGTCGACAAGCTGCCGGCGCAAGACCAGCCGGCCGGTTTCCAAACGGCTGATGTCGAGCAGCTCGGTGATCAACCTGGTGACCCGGTCGGCGTCGTGGTTGACCTGTTCGAGCATCATCCGCTTCTGGTCATCTTGCAGCCGATCCCAGCGGTTGAGCAGGAGGCTGGTGTATCCCTTCACCGAGGTGAGTGGTGACCGCAACTCGTGGCTGACAGTGGAGACGATCTCGATGCCGCTCACCCCGGCGCGTGATCGGCGGGCCGTGTCGCGCAGGCAGAGGACGACCCCTGACAGCGCACCATCGGCACCGCGCTGGTACGCGCCAGTTACGGCGACGACCACGTCGCGACCGTCACCCCGGCGGACCGTGATCGGCTGCTCCGTCAGAGCCTTGACGGACCGGAGCCGTGCCGAGCGATGCCAGTGGTCCACCCACAACCGCTTTCCCTCGCGATCCCGAGGGTCGAGACTGTCGGTGCAGAAGGCGCCGATCAGCTGGTGCCGGTCGTACCCCGTCAGTCGACAGGCCGCGGTGTTGACCTCGGTTATACGGAGGCACCCGTCGACGACGATGACCGCGTCCGGCAGCTCATCGATCAGGTTGTCGGGTTGGCCGCTCACCGCATTACGTCCGGCTCGCCTGGCCGGCTCGGCTCGCTTGGCNNTCGCTTGGCCGGCTCGGCTCGCCCCGTCTCGGCGCTGCCGGGCTGCCTCGAAACACAACACCGCACCCGCGGTCGCCACGTTGAGCGACTCCGCCGCCGCGGCCATCGGGATTGTCAACCTGCCATCCAGCTGACTGGCGAAGGCGTCGGGGAGCCCGCGGGACTCGTTGCCGAGCACCAACGCCACCGGCGCCGCCAAGTCCACGTCCGTGTAGTCGCACCCCCCAGTGACGGCCGTCCCCCATCGCCGCAGGCCCCATCGGCCCACCTCGTCCAGCACCTTCTCCGCGTCCGCTCCGGCGACCACGGGGACGTGGAACAGCATGCCGGCAGTCGAACGGATGGTTTTGGGGTTGTAGACGTCAACCGATCCTGCGCAACAGACCACCGCTCCGGCCCCTGCGGCCCCGACGCTCCGCAGGATCGTCCCCAGGTTGCCGGGATCGCGGACATCAACGCAGACGACGATCAGATCCGGATTGGTAGCCGCGAGGGCTGCCAGGTCGACGTCGACCATGCGCACGGTGGCGGCCACCGGTTGGGGGGTGACGGTATCGCACGCCCTGGCCAAAACACCCGGCTGTAGCTCGAGCAGATGGGCGCCCGCGGCGGCGCAGGCCGTCGCCAGGTCGCGCTCGGCCGGGTCCGAGGCATCGGCGTCGATGAACACCGACTCGATCGCCGCCCCCATGGTGAGGGCCTCTCCTAGCACTTTGGCTCCCTCCACCACGAAGAGTCCGTCGGCCTGGCGCGCACTACGGCGCCCGATCAAGCGCCGTAGGTGCTTTACGGCTTCGTCGTGGAAGGCGAGCGCGGACAGGAGGAGCGCCGTCGGAGCGTCAGGCGCTGGCCGACTCGGCGTTGGCCGATCCGGACTGGGCCGATCCAATGTCGCTCGGGTCGGCCAGTGCCCCGCGGGCGACCTCGACCAACGCACCGAAAGCGACGTCGTCTCGTACGGCTAGGTCGGCCAGGACCTTGCGGTCGACGTCGACGCCGGCAACTCGCAGCCCAGCGATCAGCCGGCTGTAGCTCATGCCATGAACCCGCGCCGCCGCGTTGATGCGTTGGATCCACAGCTGACGGAAGTCACCCTTGCGCGCCCGGCGGTCACGGTAGGCGTACTGCAGCGAGTGCATGACCTGCTCGTGAGCGGCCCGGTAGCTGCGACTCTTGTTGCCGAAGTAACCCTGCGCCTGTTCGAGAACGGCGCGGTGGTGCTTCTTGCTATGGACGGCACGCTTTACCCGGGCCATGGGGTGCTCCTTTCAACCAAGTTTGGATACGAGAACGGCGGACGCGGAGGCGCCCGCTCACCTGCCGGCGGTGACGCCGGCGATCAGATGCCGAGCAGGCGCTTGACTGCCTTGACGTCGGCGGGGGCGACGCCGACTTCCCGACCCAGTCGACGGGTCCGGGTGCTCGACTTCTTCTCCAGAATGTGGGAGCGGAACGCCTGACGGCGACGGAGCTTCCCGGTCCCCGTGATCTTGAAACGCTTGGCGGCGCCCCTGTCAGTCTTCATCTTCGGCATCGTGTCGTACTCCTCGTTGTCTTCGTTGGGGCGCTGGTCATTCGATGGGGGCTGGGCTGCTGCCACTGCGTTCGTCACTGCGGGGTCCGGCACCCGCGCTCGCGGTGGCGGGCTCGGATTCTTCGGCCGCTTCCACATCGACACCGACGCCATCCGCCGCCGTCAAGTCGGTCGCGGTGTTGTCGGTGCTCTCTGTGTCGTCGGTGTTCTCTGGGTTATCGGTGCTCTCTATGTGATCGGTGCTCTCGCTGCCTGACTGAGCCTCTTCCGAGCCGGGGGCGCCGGCCGGGGAGGCCGAGTCAGAGCGGCGGTCCCCGTTGGCCGATGGTTTGCGCGCCTGGGCTCGGCGATCTGGTGCCAGCACCATGATCATGTTGCGACCGTCCAGCTTTGGCGCAGCCTCGACCTTGGCTACGGCGGCGACCGTTTCGGCTACCTGATCCAGAATCCGCTTGCCGAGCTCGGGATGACTCATCTCCCGGCCCCGGAACATGATGGTGATCTTGACCTTGTGGCCCTCCCCGAGGAAGCGGGCCACCTGGCGGGTTTTGGTGTCAAAGTCGCCGACGCCGATCTTGGGCCGGTACTTCATCTCCTTTACCCCGGTTGTCGTGGCCTTTCGGCGAGACTCCTTGGCCCGTTGGGCCGCCTCGTACTTGAAGCGGTTGTAGTCCATGATCCGGCAAACGGGTGGGTTGGCGTCAGCCGCCACTTCCACCAGATCCAAATCCAACTGTCGGGCAATGCTGAGCGCCTCGGGCAACGGCTTGATTCCAAGTTGCTTGCCATCAGGATCGATGAGCAGCACCTCTCGGGCTCTGATCCGGTCATTCGTGCGGTGCTCGTTCTGGTCAGGTACAGCGGCTATGCGTCATCACTCCTTGGTGGTAGATCCCCTTCTCAGCGCGAAAAGAAGACGGGCGTCCGGAAGCAACGCCCGCCCTGGCGGTCGATCGACCCGGGCGCACCGGGGTCCCGAAGGGCGGCGGTGGCCGGGTGGGGGTTCTGCACCCCGCTTCCCGTGTTCGGTTTTCAACATAGGGTAGCGCAATGAGCACGCTCTGGACGCCGGAAGGCGAGCGACCGATCCGCCGGGACCCCCCGCCGTCCGCCGAACACCCCCCCGGCTCTGGCAGCCCGGGTGGCTCCGGTGGGCCCGGCGAACCCGACGAGGAGATATCGGAGGAGGAGGTGCGGGAGCAGATGGACCAGCTGCGAGAGCAGTTGGCCCGCACGCCGGCTGAGATGGTCATCGCCAACCATGCCTTTGGTCTCTTCGAGTTGGCCGCCCTGCACCTGTCGCTGCAGCCACCCCAACTCGAACAGGCCCGCCTCGCCATCGACGCCCTGGCGGCTCTCGTCGAGGGCCTGGGTGCACGGTTAGGGGAGGCCGCCCCCCAACTTACCGAGGGTGTCAGCCAGCTGCGCCTGGCCTACGTCCAGATCCACCGGGCGGTCGAGACCGGCGCCGGCGCCGGCGGGGACACCGGCCTCGGCGGGGACTCCGGCGCCGGCGAGAGCCCGGTTGATGCGCCGGCCGCCAACGCCGGGGAGGACTCTGGCGCCGGCGAGCACTCCGTCGAGGAGTGACTGAGCCGCCTCGGGTTGTACGTCCGGGGCGGGGCGGGGCGGGGGCCCGGCGGCTATCTGGCGTTTTCCTGGTATGTACGACACCTATAAGGTGTCAAGTATCACAATATCGCTTATCAGCGAGCCCTCGGCCGATGGCCGGCCGCGGCTAGCTGGAGGTCCGCCGCCTCCCACCGGCCGCCATGACCGGCCAGGAGGCCGAAGGTCACCACGGTCCCCACTTCCACCGTTCGTGAGCCGTCGGCGATCTGGGTGCAATGGAACCGGTACCGAACCGATTGGACCGGGCCGGCGCCGGCGCCGGCCCCTGACCCTACGCCGGCCCCCGCCCTCGAGTCGGCGCCGGCCGCTACCCCCGCGGTCTCGACCTCACCCAGCCCTACGGCATCGTCGAAGGCCACCACGGTCCCGACCAGGCGCACTCTCACGGGACGATCTTGGCGATCGGCAACTCGATGATGTCGGTGGCGCCGTGGTCCTTGAGCGCCGGAATGAGGGTGTTGATGGTGTGCTTCGGGACGACCGCCTCCACTGCGAACCCGTCCTCTCCGTACAACCTGGACACGGTGGGTGACTTCATCGCCGGCAGCATCTCGATGACCGAGCCCAGGTCGGATTCCGTCACGTTGAGCTTCACCAGGACGCGTTCCCGAGCAATCAAAGTTCCCGTCAATAGGCTGAGCAGCTGCTCCATGGCGTGTCGCTTGTCGTCGTCGGCGTATGACACCGGGTTGGCGATCAGCTCGGTGTAGGACTCGAGGATGGTGTCAATGATGCGCAGACCCGCGGCCCGCAACGCCCTCCCGGTCTCGGTGATCTCGACCACGGCGTCCGCGATGTCGGGGATCTTGGCCTCGGTGGCGCCGTGCGACAGCCGGACTTCGGCCTGGACGCCGTGGGCGGCCAGAAAGCGACGGGTGAGCCCGGGGTATTCGGTTGACACCCTGCTCCCGGCCGGGAGGTCGCCGACGGCTTGGACCGGGGACTCCTCCGCCACGGCCAGCACCAGCCGGATGGGCCGGGAGCTGGCCTTGCTGTACCGCAGCTGCCCCAGCGACGCCACGTCCGAGGCCGTCTCCTCGATCCAGTCGCGCCCGGTGATCCCCAGGTCGAACAAGCCCTCCGCCACGTACTCCGGGATCTCTTGGGGGCGCAGGATGCGCACCTCCGACACCCTCGGATCGTCGATGGTGGCCCGGTAGTCCACGTCGGAGCCGCGCTGCACGGCGAGATCGGCGTCCTCGAACAACTCGAGGGTGGCGGCTTCGAGCGAGCCCTTCGGCAGCACCAGGCGCAGCACGGCGCAGAACCCTAGTGGCTGGACCGGCCCGAACGACCGGCTTCGGGCCAGCCGCGAAGCTACTTCGGCAGCCGCGCCAGCAGGTTGGCCATCTCGATGGCGGCCGCGGCGGCCTCGAACCCCTTGTTGCCGGCCTTGGTGCCCGCCCGCTCGACGGCCTGTTCGATGGTGTCGGTGGTGAGCACCCCGAAGACGATCGGCACACCGGAGTCGAGCTGCGCCCGTTGTACGCCGGCCGCGCACTGACCTGCCACCAGCTCGTAGTGGCTGGTGGCGCCGCGGATCACTGCGCCGACGGTGATGATGGCGTCGTAGGCCCCGCTGGCGGCCAACCGAGCGGCCACGAGCGGCAGCTCGAAGGCTCCCGGCGTCCAGGCCAGGTCGATGGCCTCGGCTGCCACCCCGTGACGGCGCAGCCCGTCCATGGCGCCATCGACGAGGCGGGTGACGATGGCCTCGTTAAAACGGCTGGCCACCACCGCGACCCGCAGCCCGTCTCCACTCAAGTGTCCTTCGAAGATGGTCAAGGCACCCCTCCCTGAGGGGGAAGCAGGTGCCCGAGGCGGTCGCGCTTGGTGCTCAGGTAGCGGATGTTCTCCTCGTTTGGCGTCGTGTGCAGCGGGACCCGCTCGACGATCTGCAAACCGAACCCTTCCAGTCCGCCCCGCTTGGCGGGGTTGTTGGTCATGAGCCGCATGGTGGTGATCCCCAGGTCGACGAGGATCTGAGCGCCGATACCGTACTCGCGGCTGTCCACGGGGAGCCCCAGCTCGACGTTGGCGTCGACCGTGTCCATGCCGCCGTCCTGCAACTCGTAGGCCTGGAGCTTGTGGGCGATCCCGATGCCCCGGCCCTCGTGACCGCGCAGGTACACCACTGCCCCCAGACCGGTCTCGGCGATCCTGCGAAGGCTGGCGTGCAACTGCTCGCCGCAATCGCAGCGCCGGGACCCGAACACGTCCCCGGTGAGACACTCGCTGTGGACCCGCACGAGCACGTTGTCCTCGCCGGCGGGCTCCCCCATCACGAACGCCAGGTGGGTCTCGTGGTCGATGACGCTCTCGTACGCGATACAGCGGAACTCGCCGTACTCGGTGGGCAGGCGAGCCGCACCGGTCCGGCGCACCAGGCGCTCGTTCTGCCGTCGATGGCGGATCAGGTCGGCGATCGTCACCACTAGGAGCCCATGCCGGGCCGCGAACGCCTCCAGGTCGGGTAACCGGGCCATGCCGAGGCCGTCGTCGGTGACGACCTCACAGAGCACCCCGGCGGGTGTCAGGCCGGCCATGCGGGCCAGGTCGACGGCGGCCTCGGTGTGGCCGGCCCGTTTGAGGACCCCGCCCTCGCGGGCCCGCAGCACGTGGAGGTGACCGGGGCGGGCCAAGTCCTCCGGCCGGGTCTTGGGGTCCACCAGGGCCCGAGCCGTCAACGACCGGTCGGTCGCCGAGATGCCGGTGGTGGTGCCGTTGCGGTAGTCGACGGTCACGGTGAAGGCGGTGCGCTGCGACTCGGTGTTGCGGGCCACCATCAGGGGCAGGTCGAGTTCGTCGGCCCGCTCCGAGGTGATGGATGCGCAGATCAGGCCCGAGGTGTAGCGAACGAAGAAGGCCATCACCTCGGGGGTGGCGTGCTCGGCGGCCACGATGAGGTCGCCCTCGTTCTCTCGGTCCTCGTCGTCGACGACCACGACCATCCCGCCGGCGGCGATGGACGCCGTGGCCTCCTCAATGCTGGCGATGGGCATCGTTACGCCTCTCCCGTGCCGGCCAAGGCCCGGTAGGGCGATTCGACTCCGGCCTGCAGAAGCCGTTCAGCGTATTTGGCGATCACGTCGACCTCCAGGTTGACCGGATCGCCGACCGCCTTGCGCCCGAGGGTGGTGACCTGGAGGGTGTGGGGGATGACGGCGACCCGAAAAGAGTCGCCCGTCACCGACACCACGGTCAGGCTGATCCCGTCGACCGTCACGGATCCCTTCTCCACCAGATAGGGCGTCAGGCCCTCGTCGAGGCGGATGTCCAGGTCGGGACCGGGATGCACGATGGTCCCCACCGCGTCGACGTGTCCCTGCACCAGGTGACCGCCGAGCCGGTCGCCGACGCTCACCGGGCGCTCGAGGTTGACGGCATCCCCCGGCCCGAGGGCACCCAGATTGGTACGCCGGAGCGTCTCGGCGACGGCGTCGGCCGCCCACCAGTCCGGGCCGATGTCGACCACCGTCAGGCAGCACCCGTTGACGGCGATGGAGTCACCCACCCGGCTTCCCTCGGTGACGGTTCGGGCCGAGAAGACCAGGCGGACGCCGTCGCGGGCGGGTTCGGTGGAGGCCAGCGTGCCCATCTCCTCGACGATCCCGGTGAACATGACGCTCACGGTACGGCACCCCCCGCATTTGCGGCTAGAAGATCGATCCGTACATCGGGACCGATCCGGCGAATCTCGGCGATCCGACCCCTCCAGACGTCCGCCATGGTCGCCGCGCCGGGGCCGGAGAAGAGGGCCAAGCCGTCGTCGCCGCCCAGCAGGGACGGGGCCAGGTACAGGACGTACTGGTCGACGAGCCCACGACGGTGAAAGGTCCCCGCCACGCGCGACCCGCCCTCCACGAGCAGCTGGACCACGCCGCGGCTCCCGAGGTCGTCGAGGAGCGGCTCGAGCTCTCCATCGTGGACAAGCGCAGGAAGCACCCGGGCTCCCTCGGGGGGTCGGCCCAGTACGACTCGCAATGGGTCCCGCCCGGGGACCTCCCGTACCGTAAGGGCCGGGTCGTCCGCCCTGACGGTGCCGGCGCCCACCAGGATGGCGTCGCTTTCGGCCCGCAAACGGTGGGCGTCGAGGCGGGCTTCGGGGCCGGTGATCCAGCGGCTCGACCCGTCCGGGGCCGCGATCCGCCCGTCCAGAGTGGCGGCCAACTTGAGCACGACCCACGGCCGGCCCCGCCGGCGGTGCGCCAGGTAGGGAGCCAAGGACGCGCCCACCTGGTCGGCCGCCACCCCGACGTCGACCTCGATGCCGGCGGCCCGGAGGCGGGCCACGCCGCGGCCCGACACCCGGGGGTCAGGATCGAGGACGCCCACCACCACCCGACGCACCCCGGCGGCGATGAGGGCGTCGGCGCACGGCGGGGTGCGGCCGTGATGGGAACACGGCTCCAGGGTCACGTAGACGGTGGCGCCCCGGGCCGAGGCGCCGGCCAG
>PMHH01000129.1 GCA_003156595.1 Acidimicrobiaceae bacterium | reverse complement strand
ACAACGCGGGGGTGGGCAACGAACGAACGTCGGTCATTGTCTGATATTGGCGACTGGTACGCCCGGCTGCTGGTGCGCGGGCTTACAAGGCGCGACCAACTCGACACCCTCCCGCCTTCGCTCTGAGCAAGAATCCCGGATTCATCGCCGGCCGCTATTGCGTAGCGTCTCGTCGAACGGCAGGTGCTGGTCCGGCGCCGGCTCTCGGGGCAGCTCAAGGAGACGCTCACTGATGATGTTCCGCTGGATCTCGTTCGTTCCCCCGGCGATGGTGCCACCTCGGGATTCGAGCCAGGTAGTACCGACGTTGTCAGTTCGGACCTCTTCGCCGTCCCAGATGACACCGTCAGCACCTTGCGCCGCCATGGCCGTCCGCACCGACGCTTGGGCGGCCACAGTGGCCTGCAACTTCGTGAGCGAACCCCATTGGCCTTTGTACTTTCCGGCGTAGAGCCCAGCCATTACCCGGGCGCTTGTGAGCGGAACGACCACAGATTGGATGTACACGTCGACGACCATGGTTCCGACGGCGTCAAGTCGCCGGCGCTCAATGGCCGCTGTCGCGGATGCGGCGGCCGGTTCGCCGCCGAAAACCCGCTTCGGGCCGCGCTCACGTCGGCCGACCAGTCGTCCGTAGCCAACGTTCCCCACCGTGTTGCGCTCGTGCAGCAGCAGCGTCCGTGCGACTGCCCACCCTTCGTTCTCCGCGCCAATGAGGTTCTTTGCGGGAAGCATGACGTCATCAAAGAACTCTTCGCAATGGTCGCTCATCAGGCCGCTAGCTCCTCTTGTTGGAACGATGGTGATTCCAGACGTTCCTTTGAGGGGTACGGCGATCATCGACAGGCCCCGATGCTTTGGCAGCCCCCAGTTCGATCGGCACAGGCAGAGGCCGTAGTCTGCATCGAGGGCACCGCTGCTCCACATCTTCGAACCATTCAAGACGTAGGTGACGCCGTCGCGAGTCAGCCGGGACATGGTGGCGGCCATATCGGAGCCGCCTTGGGGCTCAGAGAGCAGCTGAATCCAGAGTGCGTCNNCGAAGCAGCGGTGGTAGGAACCGTGCCTTCGCCTCATCTGAACCATGTTGGAGGATCGTCGGCCCCACCATCCCAACCGATACACGATTGGCGATGGGAAGTTGTCGGTCCTGGACTGCCGTCTCTTCGACGAAGGCTCTCTGGTGCTCGAGGGTCAAGCCTGCTCCGCCATAGCGTCGGGGAAACGCGATCCCGGCGAACCCGTGATCGAACAGCAGATTCTGCAGCTCACGCTCACTCATGAGTTCGTCCTCCCAGCGAGGAAGGTGGCCCTGCATCCAGTGCGCGGCCCGGGCTCCGAACGCCTCCACTGGTNNGATTCTCAGCGCTCATGCGGGCACCTCATCGAGCGCGGCGACCTCAACGAGCAGCTTCTGCTTGTGATCTTCGGGAGTACCGAAAACGGCGCGGTTCACGGCGGCGCGCCGGTTATACAGGTGGATATCGTGCTCCCATGTGACCCCGATGCCTCCGGTGATTTGGACGCAGTCATCGACGATGTCGAGCGCATGGGTGCCGACGTAGGCTTTCGCGATGCTGGCGAGCTCACTCGTGGTGGCCGCTCTCTCGTCGATGGCGGCCGCCAGTGCATCGGTGATTGCCTTCGAACCTTCGAGCAAGACGGCCATGTCCGCGNNACCGCCATGTCCGCGATCCGGTGCTTCAAAGCTTGGTACGACATGATCGAGCGCCCAAACGCTGATCGTTCTCGCCCATACTGCAACGTGAACTCGAGGGTCCTGTCCGCCACGCCGACCAGCTCGGCACATTGCAAAGCGATCGCTAACTCCATCTGGTAACCCACTTGCTCAGACGCCCCTGCAAACTCGCCAACGACAGCACTCTGTGGCAAGACCACCTCGTCGAATCGGATGGAGCCGAACCGGCGGGTCATGTCGATGCTCCGCCCAAGGGTCGTCGTCACTCCGGGCGTTTCGACAGGCACGAGCACCTGGGTAATGCCGTCGTCCGTGCGGGCTGTGACCAAGACATGGTTTGCGCACCCCAGCGCCTCGACGTACGCCTTCGTTCCGTCGAGCACGATGTTGCGACCTTGCCGGGTAGCCGTGGTTTCGATGTCCTGCAGCTCCCAGCGACCTTGCGGCTCACAGATCGCCCACGTGGCCACGGTCACTCCGGTGAGCANNGCAGCCCGGGAAGCACCTCCGCGCACTGCTGCTCTGACCCTGCCCGTGCGATCGCAGCCGCTACGACGTTCACCGGCAGGAAGGGCCCTGGCGACACGAGGCGCCCCATCTCTTCCGCGACCATGACTGCGTCGCAAGTTGGCCGGCCAGAGAGGACTCCTCCGCCCAGCTGTTCGGGGACGAACAGGGATGTCCAGCCGAGTTCCGCTGCTTTGCGCCACCATCCAAGATCAAACCCGTCTCGCGTGTCATACAANNTCGTCCTCCGACTGCTCGCACCTGCGTGGCCGGATCCGCTTGAGTGCCGGCCGCTCCCGCCCCGTCTCGCCGTCTCCAATGTCGCCGTAGGACTCGGCGGGGCTGACTGTTTCGTCGCTGACCACGATATGACCCCTTCGCACCACGTCCGCACCAGCGCCCGGTCTGCAGCATTCCCCTCGCGTTCTGCTCGACCACAAGTGACTCAAGATTGGGGTCAACGGCTCCACGGTCCGCT
>PMHH01000166.1 GCA_003156595.1 Acidimicrobiaceae bacterium | reverse complement strand
GGCAAGGTGTCGCTGTCGCTGGTTGGTAGCGACGACGCCAACGGCTCCGCCGCCCGCACGGGTGGGTCCACGGCTTCCGCACCTTCCAGGCCGTCCACGCCGTCGAGGGAGGATGCCGCTCCAGCCGGTGGGGCCGACGTGGTGTCGTTCGAGGAAACCTGGGAGGCCGAAGCGCAGGAGACCTTCGGCGACCTCGGTCCAGCCCAGACGGGCGCCGCGGTGGGTCGCGGGAGCGACGAAGGCGATCGGGGACCCCGGCGCAACCCTCGCCGTCGCCGGCCGTGATGGCGTCGCGGCGGACCCCGCCTGGCCAGACGCGGCGGTGATGCCGCACACCACCATCCTCGACCAGGGTTTGACCGTGATCACGGAGCGGATGCCCGACGTCCGCTCCGTGAGCATCGGGTTCTGGGTCGGAACGGGCTCTGTGGATGAGGCCCCGGCCCAGTCCGGGGCCTCACACTTCCTGGAGCATCTGCTCTTCAAGNNACCAAGGAGTACACGACCTTCTACATGCGGTTGCTGGCCGACGATCAGGAGCTGGGCCTCGACATCCTCTCGGACATCATCTGGTCGCCGGCGTTTCGTCCCGAGGAGTTCGAGTCGGAGCGCCAGGTCATCTTGGAAGAGATCCTGATGCACGCCGACGAGCCGGCCGATCTGGTGCACGACCTCTTGGCGGGCGCCCTGTTTCCCGAGCACCCGCTGGGTCGCGAGGTCCTGGGCGAGCAAGCCACGGTCGCGGCCATGACGGTTGACGACGTGGCGGCGTTCCATGCCGAGCATTACCGACCGGCCAATATCGTCGTGGCCGCGGCGGGCCAACTCGATCACGACCGCGTCGTAGAAGGCTTGGCGGCCCGGCTTGCCGATCGGAGCGGTGGGACCGCCCCGGCCCGAGTGGCTCCCACGACGCCGCCCCTGCCCAGAGCCGTGCTGTCGCGGTCGACTGAGCAGATCCACCTAGCAGTGGCGTCGGCCGCACCCGATCGCGACGACGAGGACCGCCACGCCATGGCCATCGTCGAGCACGTTCTGGGGGGTGGCATGTCGAGCCGGCTCTTCCAGTCCATCCGGGAGGAGCGGGGCTTGGCCTACTCGGTGTACGCCTACCGGATGGGTTTCCAGGGCGCCGGCGCCCTGGCGGTGTATGCGGGCACGTCGCCAGCCAATGCAACCGAGGTTCTGGACCTCATCCAGGCCGAGTTCGAGCGGATTGCCGCGAGTGGCCTGACCACCGAGGAGATGGAGAGCGCACGCGGTCACATCCGAGGCGCGATGGCGCTCGGCCTGGAGGATTCCGGGGCCCGCATGAGCCGCATCGGCCAGAGCCAGGTGATCCACGGACGGGTGCTGAGCCTGGACGAGATCGAGGCTCGCCTCGCCGGATTCACCGTGGATCAGATCAACGACGTGGCGGCCCGTTGGCTGCCCAGCCCGCGGACGGTGGCGTGCGTCGGTCCCTTCGACACGGACGACGAGCTCCTCAAGGGGTTGCTGACCTCCTGACCGCGGCGGGCTACTGTCAGCCGCCGTGAGAGTCGGGGTCATCGGGGCGGCCGGGCGCATGGGTGCCACCGTGTGTGCCGCGGTCGTCGGGGCCGATGACATAGAGCTGGTGGCGGCCGTCGATCCAGCCGGGGTGGGCCGCACCGCGACACCGGGGCTGGAAATCGTGGCCGACCTCGACGCACTGACTGCCGCCGGCGCCGAGATCGCGGTGGACTTCACCGGCCCGGGCGCCGCCACTGTCAATGCCGTGTGGTGCGCGGAGCACGCCATCCATGCCGTCATCGGCACCACGGGCATCGACGAGGCGGGCCTGGCCGCGCTGAGCCACGCTTTCCCGTCCGCAGGCCGGATCGGTTGCCTCGTGGCCCCCAACTTCGCCATCGGGGCGGTCCTCATGATGCGTTTCGCCGAGCTGGCGTCGCCGTGGTTCGAAACCGCCGAGATCATCGAGCTGCACCACGACGCCAAGGCCGACGCGCCTTCCGGGACGGCCCTGCTGACCGCAACCCGTATGGCGGCCGCCTCCGATGGGTGGGGCGCGGACCCGACGCAGGTAGTGGTGGTCCCAGGCGCCCGCGGTGGGTCCGGGCCCGGAGGGATCCACATCCACTCCGTGCGGCTGCGCGGCCTGGTCGCCCACCAGGAGGTCCTGCTCGGTACCAGTGGCCAGAGCCTCACCATTCGCCACGATTCGTACGACCGCCAGTCGTTCATGCCGGGCGTGCTGCTGGCCATTCGGTCGGTGGGGCAGCGCCCGGGTCTCACGGTCGGGCTCGAAGCCGCGCTGGGCATCTGACCAACCATCCGATCAACCCCATCCGAGCAAGCCCAGCACGGCGCTCAAGGAACCTTGACTCGACGCCGATACCAGTTAAGATAACGGTGATAGCTAAAAGAACTAGCTCAGATCGATTCCTTGGGGGTTTCTGATGACCGCGACCAACGAACAGCTGATCGGCCGAGACGAAGTCAACGACCTGGAAGCCATCCTGTCGGTGAGCAACCACGACAGCGACGCAGTGGACCACCACGTCGATTCGCACTTCGAGTCGCTCTTCACCTGGAACTACGACAAGGGCACCCGCGCCCGGCTCGAACGGCTCTACGAGAAGGCGAAGACGTCCCAGTGGAATGGCCAAACTGACCTTCCCTGGGAGATCGAGGTCGATCAGGAGGCCGTCGTCGAGGCCAACCGGGCCCTGATGGGCGCCAACGGTCTCGACATCGACGTCACTGGCACTCCGTTCGAGCATTGGAGCGACGCCCAGTGGCTGGAGCTCGGGTGCGAGAGCCAGAACTGGATGCTCTCGCAGTTCCTGCACGGCGAGCAGGGCGCCCTGCTGTGCACGGCGCGGATCGTGGAGACGGTGCCGTGGATCGACGCCAAGTACTACGCCGCTACCCAGGTCATGGACGAAGCCCGCCACGTCGAGGTGTTTGGCAAGTACCTCAACGAGAAGCTCTCCGGCCACTACCCGGTCAACGCCCACCTCGGCATGCTCCTCGACGACATCATCGCCGACAGCCGGTGGGACATGACCTACCTCGGGATGCAGATCATGGTCGAGGGCCTGGCGCTGGCGGCCTTCGGGTTTATGCACGAGACCACCACTGAACCGCTGCTGAAGCAGTTGCTCCGCTACGTGATGGCCGACGAGGCCCGCCATGTGGCGTTCGGCGTCTTGTCCCTGCAGGAGTTCTACGCCGGCCTGTCTCAGGCCGAGCTCAAGGAGCGCAAGGAGTTCGCATTCGAGGCCGCGGTCCGCATGCGGGACCGCTTCCTCCAGCAGGAGGTCTGGGAGCGGCTCGGCGTGCCGGTCAAAGAGGCCGTGTCGGTGGTTTCCCGCTCTCCGGAGCGCCAGATGTTCCAGCGCATGCTGTTCGCCAAGATCGTTCCCAACTGCAAGAAGCTCGGCCTGCTCGACAACGGCGATACCTGGCTGCGGGACCGTTTCACCGAGCTCGGAGTCATCGAGTTCGAGCACCTCGCTGACACCGCCGAGGAGTTCGAGGCGTTCCAGCTGGCCTGAGGGCGCTGACAAACGCAGTGTCGCCGGTGGACGCCCGGGCGACCATTAGGATCGGGCGCCATGGCAACGATCGCACGATTCGGCGCGGTGGGGTGCGCCATGGTCACGCCCTTCGATCGCGACGGGGCGCTCGATCCCGACGGCGCGGTGACGCTGGCCCGGTGGCTCTGCGAGCACGGCACCGATTTCCTCGTCGTCACCGGCACTACGGGAGAAGCCCCTGTCCTGTCCGACGCCGAGAAGGCGGACCTGTGGCGCGTCGTGGCGAGTGCGGTGACGGTTCCGGTCTTGGCTGGGACGAGCACTGCGGACACCGCTCACTCGGTCGATCTCACCAGGTCGGCGGTCGCCGCTGGCGTGGCGGGGATCCTGGCGGTCACCCCCTACTACAGCCGGCCGTCGCAGGCTGGGATCGAAGCCCACATGCGGGCGGTGGCGGCTGCGGCTGAAGGTCTGCCGGTGCTGTTGTACGACATCCCGGTGCGAACCGGGCGGAAGGTGGCGCCGGATGTCATCCTCCGGCTGGCCTCGGACGGGATCATCACCGGGGTGAAGGATGCCACCGCCAACCCCTCGGGCACCGCCGCCTTGCTCGCGGAGGCCCCCGCCGGGTTCGAGATCTACAGCGGCAACGATGCCGACACCCTGCCGCTCCTCGCCATCGGGGCGGTAGGCACCATCTCGGTCGAGAGCCATTGGGCCGGCGAGGAGGTGGCCGAGATGGTCAACGCCTTTGCCAAGGGTGACGTCGAGCACGCCAGGCAGTTGAACGCTCGTTTGGTGCCGTCACACCGGTTCCAGTCGAGCGACGAGGCGCCCAACCCGGTTCCGGCGAAAGCCATGTTGAGGACCCTGGGACTGCCAGGCGGCCGGTGCCGGCTGCCGCTCGGCCCGGATCCGGAGGGGATCGAGGACATGGCGCGCGCTGTCTTTTCCCGTCTCCGTGGCTGAGCACCCAGTCCGGATCGTCTTCCTCGGAGGCCTGGGGGAGATCGGCCGCAACTGCGCCTGTGTCGAGGTCGAGGGGCGCATCATGATTCTCGACTGCGGCATCATGTTCCCCGATACGGACATGCCTGGCATCGATCTGGTCCTGCCGGACTTCACTTATCTCCGTGAAAATGCCGACCGGATCGAGGGTTGCATCATCACGCACGGCCACGAGGATCACTGCGGGGGGCTGAGCTTCCTCTTGCGCGAGCTGTCATTCCCCATCTACGGATCCGAGTTGACTCTGGGCCTGGCTCGCAGCCGCATCGAAGAAGCCGGCCTGCTGGGCCGAGCCCAGCTCATTCCGGTTCGCGACGGCGAGCGACGGATGATCGGGCCCTTCGATGTGGAGTTCATTCCCGTCACCCATTCGGTGCCCCACGGCTTCGCCACCGCCTTCCACACGCCCAAGGGCGTCATCCTGCACTCCGGGGATTTCAAGATCGACCTGACGCCCGTTGACGGGCGGGCCACCGATCTGGCCCGGATCGGAGCCCTGGCCGACGGGCCCGGGATCCGGCTGCTCCTGTCCGATTCGACCAACGCCGAGGAGGAGGGCCACACCGATAGCGAGCGCCAGGTGGGTGCGGTGCTGTCCCGCCTGTTCGCCGCCAACTCTGACAAGCGGGTCATCGTGGCCTGCTTCGCCAGCCACATCCACCGCATCCAGCAGATCGCCGACGCTGCCATCGCCAACGGCCGAACCCTGGCCACCCTCGGTCGGTCGATGGCCAAGAACGTCGCCTTGGCCCGCTCGATGGGGCTGCTGCGCATCCCCGACGATCAGTTGGTCGACATCGAAAAGATCGGGGGGTACGACCCGCGCCGGGTTTGCGTGGTCTCGACCGGGTCGCAGGGGGAGCCCATGTCCGCGCTGGCGCTCATGGCCGCAGCCGACAACAAGTGGATCAAGGTCGGGGAGGGGGACCTGGTGGTGCTGTCGTCGCACGCCATACCCGGCAACGAGACGAGTGTGGGCAAGGTGATCGACGGACTCTGCCGGTTGGGCGCCGAGGTCATCCACTCCGGTTTGGCCCAAGTCCACGTGAGCGGGCACGCCAAACGGGAGGAGCTCAAGACCCTGCTGTCGCTGGCCCGGCCCGACTGCTTTATCCCGGTCCACGGCGAATTCCGCCACCTCACCCACCACGCCCGATTGGCGCAGGACATGGGGGTCGACAAGGCGAGGGTGCTGCTGGCCGAGGACGGCGACGTGGTGGAGTTGAGCGAGCACCGCATTGACTTCGTCGCCGAGGTGCCGGCCGGATACCTCTACGTCGACGGCATCGTCGGTGACGTAGGTCGGGGCGTGCTGCGCGACCGCCAGGTGCTCGCCGAGGAGGGAGTAGTCGTGGTGATCATCACCGTCGACGCCAAGTCGGGGGAGGTGCTGACCGGTCCGGAGATCATCACCCGGGGCTGGGTCTACGCCCCCGAGGCCGAGGCCCTGCTCGACGAAGCCCGCCAGGCGGTGCTCCAGGCGTTGGAAGATGCGGCCGACTCGGGATCCGTCGACTTCGAGGCCCTCCGCCGGCGGGCTCGAAGCGCGCTGGGACGCTTCGTCAACGAACGCACCCGGCGCCGGCCCATGATCGTCCCGGTAGTCATCGAAGTCTGACTTCGGACCAGCGGAGGCCGGCGGGGCCGGCATCGCAGGCGGGGTAGCAGGCCCGGCACGGCCAGGAAGCCGCTC
>PMHH01000130.1 GCA_003156595.1 Acidimicrobiaceae bacterium | reverse complement strand
CCGGACAGCGACACGACGGCCCGGAACCCCAAACAACCCTTACTAAAGCAACCGCTTACCCCACCACGGGGAGGGTGAGCACCTGCCCGGTGTTGCCGGTCGTCACCTCGACGAGGGTCGGGACGAGACCACCCCGGTAGTTGAGGTCGCCGCCCGCCAAGACGATCCGGATCCTGTCGCCCGCGGCGAAGCGATGAACGATGGCCGGCAAGGTGATGCGCACCGGCTCGTTGACATCGGCGATTCGCGCCGGAGCCACCAGCCCGTGGATCAGCGAGGCCGTCCCGTCCGGCGCCACGTCGTACAGCTTGGCGAACACGACCAGATCGCCGGCCGGTCCGGCAGCCTCGGAGAGCGCCGCGCTGGGGGCCACCAGCTGCACGTCCAAGCTGGGCTGCCCGGCCACGTCAAGGTTGGCGGTCAAGGGGGCGCTGGTCCAGGACGCGTAGGTGCCGGGCGTGTTGAAATCGGGCAGGTCACCGACTCCGCTGCCTACGGTTCCGGGCACGGCGTCCAGCGAGGTGATGCTGGTGGGCGCTCCGGCCGGCGGGGTGACGAAGGTCTGCGCACCCACGGTGAGCTGCGCCGGCCTGGACACCAGGGTTCCGTCGCCGGACAGATACCAGGCCTGGGTGGTCCCAACCGGGTAGCTGGCCGCGGACGCGTATGCGGGCGAGGCGATCCCGGTGTAGGAGACCCAGTCCCGGAAGTAGGCAAAACCCGGACCGGTGCTGACCGGCTCGTGCATGAGGTAGCGGGCGAACCAGGCCACGACCCGGGCCGTCTCGTACTGGGTGCTCGGATCGGGAGCGTTGAGGTCGATCTCCCCTGGCGCCGGGGACAGCGAGGAATGTCCCCACGACTGCCAGATCATGCTGACCGGGACGCCGTGGGCCTCGAGGGCCTGGTAGTTGGCAATCGCCTCGTTGAGGTTAAAGAGGGTGTCGTCCTCGCCCTGGATCAACAGCGTAGGTATCTGGATCCGCGACAGGTAGGAGGCCACCGACGCGTGCGCCAGGTCGGCCGCCACCGAGGCGCTCGGATAGCCGGTCGTACCGGCTTCGACTATCCCCGGGCAGACCCAGGTCGCGAAGTTGGGGCAGCCCACATCCCGGCCCGGATCGGCGCTGGCCCCTTCAACCCCGTCGAGGACCCCCTCCCCGGTGAAGAGCAGGGCCCAGGTGCTCTTGGCGACCCCGGGCACGGATGACGTGACACCTGCCCCGGGGGCGAGGTCGGCGTTGTTGGGTGCCAGCGAATAGTTGAGGTTGCTCCAGGTGATGAAGGGCACGATGGCGTCGATGCGGGGGTCGACCGCTGCCGCCGCGAACTGGACCTCGCCACCGTATGATCCGCCGATCATCCCGACTCTCGGGTCGTAGCGGTCGTGGTGGCCGTCGTGGTCGACGGCATCGTGGATCACGTCGTCGAGGCCGGCAACTGCTAGGGTGTGCCCGGCGTCGGTGAAGGCGATCCCGTTCTCGCCGCCGAGGAAGCTGACGAGCTGGCTGGCGGCCGCCCCGTCGTAGGTGGGGTCGTCGAGGGTGATCTGGCAGCCCGAGCCCCCGAAGCCGAGACCTGAGTAGGTCAACACCACGTAACCGTGGGACGCGAAGGCCACTCCGAGTCCGGCCTGGTCGGTGTAGGACCCGCCGAAGCCGTTGGTGGTCAGGATGGCCGGCACCCGGTGGGCGGCGCTGGCCGTCTGCGGGGTGTACAGCTCGCCGAGGATGTCGCACGCCTCGGTCCGGCCCGGGCCGACGTGCACCAGGAAGTGCAACAACTGGGTGCGGTAGGCGCCGGCCGGTCCCCACGTCGCGGTCGAGCGGGCCTGCGCCAACGGGGCTTGGATTACCCCGGCCAACAGGGTCAACACGGTGCAGATCAGCAGGATTTGCCGGGCCCGACGGCCGCGGTACAACTGAGAAGTCACAGGTGATAGTTCGCTCCGCGAAGCGGAGTCTCCTGTGCGGGCCGGATTGGGCTAGACCGTCCGCGTAGTGGATGTCCCCGACTACGTTCTTCCCGATGCGGCCATCGGCCAGCGGCCGATCGAGCCGCGCGATGCCGCGCGACTGCTCGACGCCACCGACCCGGCCGGAGCTATCCACCGCACGGTGCGGGACCTCCCGGAGTTGGTCCGCCCGGGCGACGTCGTGGTCGTCAACACGTCGAGGGTCATCCCGGCCCGTCTGCGGTTGGTCAAGGCCACAGGTGGGCGGGCCGAGGTGCTCCTGCTCGAGCCCGAGCCCGACGGCGGGTCCCGGGTGTGGAAGGCGCTGGTGCGTCCGGGTCGGCGGCTAGCGCCCGGGACCATCCTGGCTGCTGAGCCGGGCGGCAAGGCGACGGTCGAGGTCGGGGAGCGGCTCGACGGGGGCCAACGCCGGGTTCGCCTGCTCGAGGAGCCGGCCGAGGTGCTGGCGACCTGCGGAAGCGTCCCCCTGCCGCCGTACATCCACGAGGAGGTGGCCGATCCCGAGCGCTACCAGACGGTGTACGCCGACGAACCCGGCTCGGTGGCCGCCCCGACGGCCGGCCTCCATCTGACGACGGACGTCCTGGCCCGTTGCCGCCAGCGCGGCGCCGAGGTGTGGGGGCTGGACCTGGCCGTGGGCTTGGCCACCTTCCGCCCAATGACCGCAACCCGGATCGAGAATCACGTCATGCACTCCGAGCGATATCGGGTGCCGGCCGAGACGATGGCGGCCTGCCGGCGGGCGTCGCGGGTAGTGGCGGTGGGGACCACCACGGTCCGGGCCCTCGAGACCGCGGCGGCCAGCGGTGCCCTGGAGGGCCACAGCGACCTCTTCATCCGCGATGGCTTCGAGTTCTCCGTGGTGGACGTGCTGATGACCAACTTCCACCTGCCCCGTTCGACCCTTTTGGTCCTGCTGGAGGCTTTCTGCGGACCCCGGTGGCGCCGCCTCTACCAGGAGGCCCTCGGGCACGGATACCGGTTCCTTTCCTTCGGGGACGCCATGATCGTCGGAAAAAGGGGGATCGGGGCGTGACCGCGGCCCGCCTCGAAGTGCAGGCCGTCGCCGGGTCGGCCCGGGCCGGGGTGGTACACACGCCGAGAGGCACGTTCACGACGCCGTGCTTCATGCCGGTGGCAACCCGCGGTGCCGTGCGTCTCCTCGACGCCGGGGACCTGGACGTCCTAGGGCCCCAAGTGGTGCTGGCCAACACCTACCACCTGATGCTGCGACCGGGGGTTGGCGTGGTCGAAGGGCTGGGCGGGCTCCACCGCTTCACCGGCTGGGGGGGCCACTTTCTCACTGACTCGGGCGGCTACCAGGTCTTCTCGCTGGCCCCGCAAATCGACGACGACGGGGTCACGTTCCGTTCCACCTACGACGGGTCCAGCCACCGTTTGACGCCGGAAGGGGCGGTGGAGATCCAGGAACGGTTGGGTGCCGACATCCAGATGGCTCTCGACATCTGCTCGGGGCTACCCGCCCCCGAAGAGGAGATCCGGCTCGCCACGAAGCGCACCTTGGCCTGGGCCGTCCGGGCTCGGGCCACCCACCAGCGGACGGATCAGTGCCTCTTCGGGATCGTCCAGGGCGGGGTGTCGGTCGAACTGCGCGCCGAGCACGCATCCGAGACCGCCGCCCTGGAGTTCGACGGCTACGGGATCGGCGGGCTATCGGTGGGGGAACCGAGGGACCAAATGCTTCCCGCCCTCGCTGCCGCGGTAGAGATGTTGCCCGCCGACCGACCCCGCTACCTCATGGGTGTAGGCGACCCCGTTTCGCTCCTCGAGGCGGTGGCCCTGGGTGTCGACATGTTCGACTGCGTGCTGCCCACCCGCCTGGCCCGTCACGGTACCGCCCTGACCAGCTCTGGGCGCTATCAGGTGCGCGGGGCCCGGTACGCGGCGGACGACCAGGCCGTGGACCCGGAGTGTGGATGCCGGGTGTGTTCCCGTTTCAGTCGCGGCTACCTGCGGCACCTGCTGGTCGTGGGGGAGCCCACCGCGGGCCGATTGCTGAGCATCCACAACCTGGCCTGGCTGCTCGGCTTGGTCGAGCGGGCCCGTGAGGCCATCCGCACCGGGACCCTGGACGGACTACGCCACCAGGTTGCTGCCGCCTGGCAACCCGGGTCCCTGCGCTAAGGTTTCTCGGTCGCTTCCCAGGGGAGGCGCCCATTCTCATGTACGCCCTCCTCACCATCCTCGCGGTCACCTCAACGACAGTCGGCAAGTCGTCGAGCAAGTCGTCGAGCACACTGCCGCTGCTGATCATCGTGGTCGTGTTCTTCGCGGCCTACATGCTCTTTATCCGCCCCCGGTCGCAACGACTCCGCCAGCAACAGAAAACTGCCGGTCAGACCCTCTCCGTCGGAGACCCGGTGGTCACCATCGGTGGCATCCAGGGCCGCGTGGTGGCCATGGACGCCGACGTGGCCGAGGTGGAGGTGGCCCCTGGCGTGGTCCTCACCATGGTGCGCCGAGCTGTCAACCCCCGCCCCGACGCCCCCCCTCTGGCCAGCAACGCCGCGCCGGTCGACGATGACTGGCCGATGAGCCAGGATCCCCTCGACGCCCCCCCTCTTCCGAGCCCGGCCCAGACGGTCGACCAGGATCAGGAGGATCACCCAGAGCATCAGGTCGAGCCCGGCGACAGCGAGGCGCCCGGCGACCAGTCCACGCCGCACCCCTGACCATGCGGCGCAGCCTCATCTGGTCTCTCATCTTGATCATCGGTATCGCCGTCCTCTCTCTTGGGGCGACGGTGGCCTCCGGGCACACCCCGCTTCTGGGCCTCGACCTCAAGGGCGGTCTCGAAGTCGTCCTGCAGCCGCAAGGCACCGTCAACGACGCCACCCTCCAGGAAGCGGTCTCGATCATCGAGCGCCGGGTCAACGGGATCGGCGTGGCGAACTCCAGCGTGGAGCGCCAGGGCCGCGATGTGGTGATCGACCTTCCGGGGATCAAGGACGCCACCAGCGCCCTCAAGCTGCTCGGCTCGACCGCCACCCTGTACTTCCGGCCGGTGTACTGCCAGATCGACAACTACGTCCCACCGCTCGCGACCACAACTCCCACGACCAAACCCACGACCACCACGACGAAACCCACCTCGGCCACCACCGCCAAAGCCCTCGGGCTGCCTTCGTCAGATATCCGCTTGGCGTCGGCCATCTTGCCCGCTGCGGCCACGTCGACGACCACCGTGCCGGCTACCCCGGCCACGACGGTGCCGGCCGAATCCACGGTGCCGCTCGTCAGCCCCACTACCACGGCTCAAGCCCAAGCCGACTGCTCGGCGACCAACGCCGCCGAAATACCGACCACCCCCGTCCAGGACGACGTCGCCACCGCCAGTGTCATCCTGGAGTCCTACGACAACTCCCTTCGCTACGTGCTCGGACCGGCCGACATGAGCGGCAGCGGCGTCTCCAACGCGGTGGTGGACCTGTCGGGTTCCGGCCAGTACACCGTGACGGTCACCTTCACCGGCAAGGGTTCCACCGAGTTCGACAAGATTGCCAGCGCCCGGTACCCGGAATACGAGTCGAACCCGAGCGACCCGCCCTTCTCCAGCCTGGAAGCCTTCGAGCTGGATGGGGTGGTGGAATCGGCCCCGACCATCCAGGCGGCCAGCTTCAACGGTTCTGCGGTGATCAGCGGGTCCACCAGCGACCCGTTTACCAGCTCGCAGGCCAGCAACCTGGCCGTAGAGCTCAAGTACGGCTCGCTGCCGGTGCGCTTCACCCCTCAGTCCGTCGAGACCGTCTCCGCCACCATCGGCAAGGACTCCCTCAAAGCCGGGCTCCTTGCCGGCATCGGCGGCATTGTGGTGGTGCTGCTCTACATGATCATCTACTACCGGGCCCTCGGCCTGGTCGTTGTCCTCGGTCTCATGGTCGGCGGCTCGATCCTCTACTCCCTTATCACCTTGCTGAGCCAGACCGAGAACCTGGCGCTGACCCTGGAAGGGATCATCGGGATCATCGTGTCCATCGGCATCACGGTCGACTCCTACGTGGTGTACTTCGAACGGCTCAAAGATGAGATCCGCGCCGGTCGCACCGTGCGCCAGTCAGTCGAGCGCAGCTTCGCCCGGGCCTTCCGGACGGTGCTCACCGCAGACTTCGTGGCCTTCCTGGCCGCCCTTATCCTGTACGCCCTCACCATCGGTGACGTGCGGGGCTTCGCCTTCATGCTGGGCTTGTCGACGATGCTCGACGTGTTCACCGCCTTCTTCTTCATCCGGCCCATGGTCATCATGGTCGGGCGCCGGCGCGCCTTCACCGAGGCTCGGTTCTTCGGGATCAACCGCGGTGTCGGGGTTCGCCAGCCGGCGGGGGATGTCTAGATGCCGAGCCATCACAACGCCTTCCAGCGTCTGTTCCGGGGCGAAACGTCGTTCGACTTCGCCGGCCGGTGGCGGCGGTGGTTCGCCATCTCTGGAGTCGTGATCGTGGTCGGATTGGTCTCGCTCGGAACGCGCGGCTTGAACCTATCCATCGACTTCAAGGGCGGCACGGTGTGGCAGGTGGCCTCGACTGCGTCGGTCAGCGACACCCGCTCGGTGGTCAACAAGGCGGTACCCGGCTTCGGCCAGGCCACCATCGTGATCCTCACCAACTCCCAGACCCACCAGCGCACGGTCCAGGTGTCGGCTCCGGCGAAGATCACCGGCAATACCACCGAGGTGCAAGACGTCACTGCCGCCCTGGCCAAGATGGCAAACGTCTCACCCAACGCGGTCACGCTCGATCAGGTGGGGCCCTCGTGGGGATCCAACATCACCGACAAGGCCGTCCGAGCCGTCATCATCTTCCTGATCGTCGTGTCGGGCTATATCTGGCTGCGCTTCGAGGGCAAGATGGCGCTGGCCGCCTTGGTCGCCCTGCTGCACGACCTGCTCGTCGCCGTCGGTATCTACTCACTCTCCGGTTTCCAGGTGAGCCCCGACACGGTGATCGCCTTCCTGACCATCCTGGGCTACTCGCTGTACGACACCATCGTCGTCTTCGACCGGGTGCAAGAGAACACCCGCGGTCTCGCCTCCACGAACCGACTTACCTACACCGACACCATCAATTTGTCGATGAACCAGGTCCTGGCCCGGTCGCTCAACACCTCCCTGGTGGCCATCCTGCCGATCCTGTCGATCCTGGTGATCGGCGCCTGGGTGCTGGGGGCGACTGCCCTCGAGGACTTCGGGTTGGCCCTCTTCATCGGCTTGACCACCGGGGCGTACTCGTCGATCTTCATCGCCTCGCCGCTCCTCGGTTTGCTCAAGGAGCGCGAACCACGCTACGCGGAAATACGACGCCGGCTGGCCGCTACCACCACCGTCAGCTCGCGGCGGATCAGCCCCCTGGCCGCGGCCAGCGGCGACCTGAGCGGCACGGTTCCCCTCGGTACCGGCCGGCGTCGGGTCACGCCTCGGGGCCAGATCGAAGCGGTCGAGCCCTTCGACGGTAACGGAAGTGGCAATGGCGTGGGCGACAGCCCGCCGGCGCTCGGTGACGTGTCTGGGCCGGCGACCACTTCGGCCGCCTTGGCCGCCTCAGCCGGCGAGTCCACTCCGGGCCGGCCGGCCGTGCCACCTCGCGCTGGCAACCGGCCGCCGCCCCGGCCCCGCAAGAAGGGCCGGCGGCGCTGACCACTGGGGACTGAAACCCAGGAGATCTCGGCCATGGTGCAAAGCAACATCGCGTAGCCAGTACCGTGGAGATATGGAAGGCCCACCTGGCTGGCTCAAGGATCTAATCCGGGACATCCCGGATTTCCCCCAGCCCGGCGTGGCCTTCAAGGACATTACGCCCTTGCTCGCCAGCAGCGAGGCCCTGGCCTGGTGTGTCCGCACTCTCGCGGACGCCTTCGCCGAGCGTCCGGTGGACAAGGTGATCGGGGTGGAAGCTCGCGGTTTTATCGTGGCCGCGCCGGTGGCCGTCCGCCTCGGGGCCGGCTTCGTGCCGGTCCGTAAAGCCGGCAAACTGCCCTGGCAGACACGCTCGGAAACCTACGACCTGGAGTACGGGGTCGACTCCCTCGAGATCCATCGCGACGCCCTGGCGCCCGGGGAACGGGTCCTCATCATCGACGACGTGCTCGCCACGGGCGGCACGGCGGCCGCCACCGCCCGACTGGCTCGGGCCTTGGGCGCGGAAGTAGCCGGCTTCGGATGCATCATCGAGTTGGCGTTCCTCGGCGGTCGCGGGAAGCTCGGCGACCTCGACAGCGTTTCCCTGCTCAGCTATGAGTGATCCCAGCCAGTGATGCCCCGCAGCGAGACGGGACGGGCCCGGGCGGTGGCAACCGTCGAGCGGGTGTTGCCGTGGCGCCGCCAGGTGCAGACCGCGGACGCCCTGCAGCCGCTGCTGAGCGCGTTTCGGACCCGTCATCCCCGCGACGAGACGGCGCTGATCGTGAGGGCCTACGAGGCGGCGGCCGGGGCCCACGACGGCCAGCTGCGCAACTCAGGCGAGGCCTATATCTCCCACCCGCTGGCGGTTGCGACCATCCTGGCCGGGCTCGGCCTCGACGATGTGACCATCGCAGCCGCGCTCCTGCACGACGCGGTCGAGGACACCGGGTTCGGGCTGTCCGAGATCGAAGCCGAGTTCGGCGTCGAGGTGGCCCTGATTGTCGACGGGGTCACCAAGCTGGACCGGGTCCGCTTCGACTCCCGCCAGGCCCAACAAGCCGCCACCATGCGCAAGATGCTGGTCGCCATGGCCAAGGACCCCCGGGTCCTGCTCATCAAGCTGGCCGACCGCCTCCACAACATGCAGACGATCGCGGCCATGCCGGAGTGGAAGCAGAAGCGCAGCGCCCAGGAGACCCTCGACATCTACGCCCCGCTGGCCCACCGCTTCGGCATCCAGGACATCAAGTGGCAGCTGGAGGATCTGGCCTTCGCCGCCCTCCATCCCCGCCGATACGCCGAGATCGAGCAGATGGTCGCCACCCGGGCGCCCGAGCGCGACATCTACCTGGCCCAGGTGATCGATCACGTCAACGAACGTCTCGACGCCGCCCGTATCGAAGCGCAGGTGACCGGGCGGCCCAAGCACCTGTATTCGATCTACGAGAAGATGATCGTCAAGGGCAAGGAGTTCGACGAGATATACGACTTGGTCGGTGTCCGCGTGCTCGTGGCCTCGGTCAAAGACTGCTGGGCAGCCTTGGGGGCCATTCACGGGTCATGGACGCCGGTGCAGGGGCGTTTCAAGGACTACATCAACACCCCCAAATTCAACCTCTACCAGTCCCTTCACACCACGGTGGTCGGGCCCCAGGGCAAGGCCCTCGAAGCGCAGATCCGGACCCTCGAGATGCACAACCGCGCCGAGTGGGGGATCGCCGCCCACTGGGGGTACAAGGAGAAAGCCACGGCCGCGGACGTCGCCTGGCTGCAACGCATCGTGGACTGGTCGGCCGAGAGCACCGACCCCGCGGAGTTCTTGGAGGCTCTGAAGCTGGACCTCGAGACCGACGAGGTCTTCGTCTTCACCCCCAAGGGCGACGTCATCTCGCTGCCGATCCATTCCACCCCGATCGATTTCGCCTATGCCATCCACACCGAAGTGGGGCACCGCTGCATCGGGGCCCGGGTCAACGGACGGCTGGTACCGCTGGACTCACAGCTGACGTCCGGCGACAGCGTCGAGATATTTACTTCCAAGGTCCCTTCGGCCGGCCCCAGCCGGGACTGGCTGAAGATCGTGGTGAGCCCACGAGCCCGCAACAAGATCCGGCAGTGGTTTAGCCGGGAACGGCGCGAGGACGCCATCGAGTCGGGCCGGGAGGACCTGACGAAGGCGCTCCGCAAGGAGGGCCTTCCCGTCCAGAAGATCACCAGCTCGCAGATGCTCGTGGACGTGGCCGAGGCCAGCAACTACGCGGACCTCGACGCCCTCCACGCCGCCATCGGCGAGAATCACGTGTCGGCCCAGTCGATCGCGCAGCGCGTGGCCCGGGAGCTGCGCGGGGGCGAGCACGAGGTCCAACTACCGAGTACTGCCCGGCAACCTCGCCGCGTTTCCGCCCGCCAGGGTGTCGGAGTCCATGTCGAGGGACTCGACGATGTCATGGTGCGGCTGTCGCGCTGCTGCACCCCCGTGCCGGGCGACGAGATCATCGGCTTCGTGACCCGGGGTCGAGGCGTGAGTGTCCACCGCAGTGACTGCGCCAACGCCGCCAGCCTCTCGGCTGGCGAGGTCGGCCGCATGATCGAGGTGGAGTGGGACCGGGGCAGCACCGGCAGCTTCGTGGCCGCTGTCGAGTTGAAGGCGCTGGATCGGACCCGCCTCGGCGTGGACGTCTGGAAGGTGATCTCCGACAATCACCTCAACATCCTGCGCAGCGACTCCATCACCGCCTCTGACCGGGTGAGCCGGATGCGCTTCGAGTTCGAGCTGGCCGACCCCGCCCACCTCGAGTCCCTCATCAACGCCCTCAAGCGCATTGACAGCGTGTACGACGCTTATCGGGTCCTGCCGAACCGCGGCAACTAACACTTCATACCGTTCGGGACCGCGGACTGTCGCATCGAGATGCCGGCCCGAATGAACGAGGCCGGCATCTCGATACGCCCGCCCCGCTCTCCCTCTCACCCCGCCGGCTCCGGACCCAAAACAACACGAGGGCGGATCGTGGTACTGGGCGGCGCGACAGACGCACGAACACTGCGAGGGACCGACTACCGCGACCGTGCTTATGAAGTGAGACGGAGGGACAACCGGGGCGAACGGGGAGGCGGGTGGGCATGGCGAGGGGGCCGGTCCGTTGTCCGTGGACCGGACCGGCGCCTCGCCGGTGCCGGCCCGCCTGAGTCACCACCCGAACGGTTAGCGCTGCGGATCCCGGAACTTCTCGAACTCCCACCACTGTTCGACGTCGTAGGGCGCGTCCCCCCACCAGTCCCGGAGCCGGCGGTCGACTTGGGCCTCGTCGCCGTGGTCCGAGGGCCGGTAGTACAGGCGGCGTTCGGCCGATCCGATCGGTCCGGCGATCTCCGGCGGTCGGTACTCCTGGGCGACGAAGCCGGAGGGGTCGTTGTGCGGATAGCGGTAGCCGCCACCCTCTTTGAGCTTGTTGCGCTGGTAGGGGTGGATGGATCGCAGGGCGACGGGCACGGCCCCTTCTTGGCGCCGGCTCACGTCCTCGGACGCCCGGGCGAGGGCGGCCATCACCGTGTTCGACTTCGGGGCGGCCGCCAGGTACACCACCGCATGGGCGAGGTTGAGCCCCGCCTCGGGCAAGCCCACGAACTCGACCGCCCGCGCCGCGGCGTCGGCGACCACCAGTCCCATCGAGTCGGCCATCCCGACGTCCTCGGAGGCGAGGATCACCAACCGTCGGGCGATGAAGCGGGCGTCCTCGCCGGCCTCGAGCATGCGCGCCAACCAGTACAGCCCGGCGTCGGGATCCGAGCCCCGGATCGACTTGATGAAGGCGGAGATGATGTCGTAGTGGTCGTCATCGCCATAGCGGAGGACGCGCGTCTGGCGGGCCCGTTCGACATCGTCGAGGGTCACCTCGCCGCCGCCGGCCAGCGCCAGCGCCATCTCGAGGGTCGTCAGGGCGGCTCGGGCATCACCCGCGGCCATGTCGACGAGATGGGTCAGGGCCTCCGGGGCGGCGGTGGCCCCCTCGACCGACAGGGCCCGCTCCACCACCACGGTGAGGTCAGACTCGGAGAGCGGCTGCAGGCGAAAGAGGGTGGAGCGGCTCAGGAGAGGAGCGTTCATCTCGAAGAACGGGTTCTCCGTCGTCGCCCCGATCAGGGTCACCAGGCCGGCCTCGACGGCGGGCAGAAGGGCGTCCTGCTGAGTCTTGTTGAAGCGGTGCGCCTCATCCAGGAAGAGAATGGTCCCCTTGCCCACCTCCGCCAACCGGTGACGGGCGGCCTCGACCACCTCCCGCACGTCTTTTACCCCGGCCGTAACAGCCGACAACGCAACGAACTCGCGGTCCGTCTGGGCTGCTACCACGCTGGCGAGGGTGGTCTTGCCGGTCCCCGGTGGGCCCCACAGGATGATCGACGAGAGGCGGTCCGTCTCGATGAGCGCCCGCAGCGGGGCGCCGGGCCCGAGGAGATGGCGCTGGCCGACGATCTCGTCGAGGGTCCGCGGCCGCATCCGGGCCGCCAGCGGCGCCCGTTCGGCCAGGCGCTCCCGCAGGGCGGCCTCGAACAGGTCGTCGGGCGGGTCCGTGTCCGAGCTTCTTCGGGGGGGCACCGCCCAAAGGGTAATGCCCGCCACGAACGGCGCCGGTAGCCTGGTCTATCGTGTCGGAGCTGCGCCACCCCCCCGGGACGTTCGATGTCCTCCCGGCCGACTCGGCCCCTTGGGAGGGGCTGATTCGCGCCTTCGCCCGGGTCGTGGAGGCCGCCGGCTACGGGCTGATCCTCACCCCGACGTTCGAGGACCTGGCGGTCTTCAAGCGGGTGGGGGAGTCCACAGACGTGGTCCGCAAGGAGATGTACGACTTCGAGGACAAGGGCGGACGGCACATCGCCCTGCGGCCCGAGATGACCGCATCAGTGGCGCGGGCGTTCATACAGCACCGCCCTCCGCTCCCGTGGAAGTCCTGGTACGCGGGATCCAACTTCCGTTATGAGCGCCCGCAGGCGGGACGCTTCCGGGAGTTCCACCAGGTCGGCATCGAGGCGTTCGGCAGCGCCGATCCCGACCTCGACGTCGAGGTCATGTCGCTCGGCTGGGAGTTCTACACCGCGGCCGGCATCACCCGCCGAGAGCTGCTTCTCAACTCGCTCGGCGACGGCACCTGCCGGCCGGCGTACCGGGCCCTGTTGCTCGCCTACCTGGAATCCCACCGGGACGAGCTGTGCGAGGAACACCAGATCCGGCTGGAGGAGAACCCGCTCCGGGTGCTCGATTGCAAGAAGCCGGCCTGTCAGAAGGTGGTCGCCGGCGCCCCCCGCCAGCTCGACCATCTGTGCGACGACTGCGCCGCTCACTTTGCGCGGGTCAAGAACGGGCTCGGGGCGCTCCAGATCCCCTACACCGTCGACTCCAAGCTGGTGCGCGGGCTCGACTACTACACCCGGACCACGTTCGAATACGCCGGCCTGGGCCTGGAGTCAGCCCAGAACGCGCTCGGCGGCGGGGGCCGCTACGACGGATTGGTCAGCGCCATGGGCGGACCCGACACTCCCGGGGTCGGGTTCGCGCTCGGCGTCGAGCGGATCCTCCTGGCCGTCGAGGCCGAGGGGGGCACCGACCGGCTGGCCGCCGGCCGGGGACTCGACGTGTTCGTGGTGGACTTCGGCGGGAGCGGCGGCGACGCCGGCCGGGACCTGACCGCCCTGCTCCGGGCTGCCGGCTTGCGAGCCGACCGGGCCTTTGACGGTCGTTCTCCGAAGGCGCAGTTCAAGGCGGCCGACCGCTCGGGCGCTCGTTTGGCCCTGGTAGTCGGCCCCGATGAGGCGGCCGGCGGCACGGTCGCCATCAAGGATCTACAGACCTCTGCCGATCAAGTCTCCGTGCCGGTGGCAGACGTCGTGGCTGAGGTCCGCCAACGGCTCGGGTGAGTGAGGGGCGAGCGGAGCGCAGTAGGCTCTCGGCTCTTGATCGGCACCGTTTCCGCGGCCACCGCCGTCGCCATTGGGGTCAGCGTCGTCGCCACCGTGGTGGTGCTGGCGTTGCTGGCGGCCGCGGTGTCGCTGCTGCGCTCGGCGCGCCGGTTGCGGGCCCTGACCGAGGAGATGAGCGACCACGCGGCCAGCGTGCTGACCGACGCCGAGGACACTGTCTTCCGGGCACGCGCCGAGCTGGACCGGGTTGACGACCTGGTGGGCTCCGCCGAGGCGATCACCCACACGGTGGAGTCGGCCTCGCGTCTCGCCCACGTCGCCCTGGCTCGTCCGTTGATCAAAGTGATGGCGCTCGGCGCCGGCACGGCCCGCGCCGGCCGGCGGCTGCGGAAGGTGAGCTAGTGCTGAGCCGGGCCAGGTGGTTAGGCGCGGGCGTGGCCTTCGGAGCCGCGGCGTCGCTGTGGACCGAGCGCAAGGTCAAGATGGCGGCGGCCAAGTACCAGCCCGCCGGGCTGGCGGGAATCGCGGTCGAGAAGGCCCGAGGCTGGCCGGGCCAGGTGCGGGCTGCCATCGAGGAGGGCCGGACCACCATGCGCCAGCGCGAGACGGAATTGCGCCAGGAACTGGACCGGGTGTCCAGACCCTGAGCGTCTAATCTGGGAAGGGCATGGACGACAACGCGCTTCGCCGCGCCTTCACGCAGTTCTTCGTCGGACGCGAGCACGTCGCGGTGCCCTCGGCCGGGCTGATTCCCCATCATCCGCTGGCCCCGCTTTTCACCAACGCCGGGATGAACCAGTTCATCCCCTACTTCCTGGGCGAGGAGCTTCCGCCCTATCCCAGGGCTACCAGCGTGCAAAAGTGCGTACGGATACGGGGCAAGCACGACGACATCGACCTGATCGGCCGCACCACGAGGCATCTCACCTTCTTCGAGATGCTGGGGAACTTCAGCTTCGGCGACTACTTCAAGGCCCAGGCCATCCCCTACGCCTGGGAGCTGCTCACGGGTGCCCTCGGCCTGGACGGTGACCGGTTGTGGGTCAGCATCTACAAGGACGACGATGATGCCGAGTCCATCTGGCGCAGCCAGGTCGGGGTCCCGGCGGACCGGATCCAGCGCCTCGACGAGGACAACTTCTGGGAGATGGGCGATACCGGTCCTTGCGGCCCCAGCTCGGAGATCTACTACGACCGCGGGCCGGCGTGGGGCCCGGACGGCGGGCCGGCGAGCGGCGGTGAGGAGCGTTTCGTCGAGATCTGGAACTTGGTCTTCATGCAGTTCGACCGCCAGACCGACGGGATCCTGGTGCCGCTCCCGAAGCCCAACATCGACACCGGCGCCGGCCTCGAACGTCTGCTGATGGTCTTGCAGGACGTGCCTTCTATCTGGGAAACCGACGTGCTGCGACCGATCATTGCCCGGGCCGAAGCCCTGACCGGTCGGAGGTACGGCGAGGACCCCGAGACGGACGTGGCGTTGCGCATCCTGGCGGACCACGCTCGGTCGGTATCTTTTTTGATCAGCGATGGGGTCTTCCCAAGCAACGAGGATCGCGGCTACGTGCTCCGCCGACTCCTCCGCCGGGCGGTGCGACACGCCTTCACCCTCGGGGTAGAGCAACCGGTCATGTCTGATCTGGTGTCGGCGACCGTGGCGGTGATGGGAGAGGCGTATCCCGACCTGGCCCGCAACCTGGGGTTCGTGATCGGCGTGGCGCGGCGCGAGGAGAGCCGCTTCCGGGCCACCCTGCGGGCCGGGCTCACCATGCTCGAGTCCGAGTTGTCTGGAGGGGCCGCCACCGTGTCGGGACCGGTGGCGTTCCGGCTGCACGACACCCATGGCTTTCCGATCGAACTGACCCGGGAGATCGCGGGGGAGCGTGGCGCGACTGTCGACGAGGCGGGCTTCGCGGCGGCGATGGGCCAACAGCAGGAACAGTCGGGCTCTCGGAAAAAAGGAGCCGCCGCCGGCGACACGGGCCGCCTCGATGCCTACCGGGCGCTGCTGGCCGAGACCGGCCCGACCCGGTTCGTGGGGTATACCGACACCACCGCCACGGCGCGGGTGTTGGACGTGGTCGCCGGCGATGACGCGTCGGTTGAGATCTTTCTGGACGCCACGCCCTTCTACGCCGAAGGTGGCGGCCAAGTCGGCGACACCGGAACGATCGAGACCGACTCCGGGCGGGCCCGCGTGCTGGACACCACCCCTGCTCTGCCCGGTTTGACCCGCCACACGGCAGTCATCGAGGCGGGGGAGATCCACCCCGGGCAAGTAGCCACCGCTTCGATCGACGCGGTGCGGCGCGCGGCCATCCGACGCAACCACACCGCCACCCATCTGCTGCAGTGGGCCCTCCGCCAGGTGTTGGGCGACCATGTCAAACAACAGGCGTCCCTGGTCGCGCCAGACCGCCTCCGCTTCGACTTCACCCACTACGGTCCGCTCACTCCCGAGGAAACCGCCCGCGTCGAAGACCTGGTCAACGGCGAGGTACTCGCAGACGAGGACGTGACCGTCACCGTGATGAGCAAGGACGACGCCGACTCGCTCGGGGCCATCGCCTTCTTCGAGGACAAGTACGGAGACCAAGTACGGGTGGTGCAGGCCGGATCCGAGTCAATGGAGCTGTGCGGCGGCACCCACGTCGCCCGGCTCGGCCAGATCGGACCACTCGAGATCGTGTCGGAGGGGTCGATCGGCTCCAACCTGCGCCGCATCACGGCCACCACGGGGACGGTCACCCTGGACCGGCTCCGTCAAGCCGAGCGGCAGATCGCGGACGCTGCCGGGTTGCTCCGGGCCAGCCCCGACGAGCTGACGGCGGCGGTCGAGCGCAAGCTGGCCGATCTCCGCGACACTGAGACCCGTTTGCGGGCGGCCGAACAGGCGGCCTTGATGGGTCAGGCTCGCACCTTGGCCGCCGAAGCGGTCGATGGCTGGCTGGTGGCCCGGGCCGACGGGTTGGGGACCGATCAGCTGCGCGAGCTGGCGAACCAGGTGCGCCGACTGGGCGGACTGCAGACCGTCGTGCTGGGGGGCAGCCCCGACGGGTCCAGAGCGGCCCTGGTCGCCCTGGCGGCCAAAGACGGGCCCGCCACCGCACCCGACCTGATCTCCGAGGCGGCCCGCACCGTCGGCGGAGGTGGCGGAGGTAAGGACCCCGAGCGGGCCGTGGCCGGCGGCAAGGACTCCAGCCGGCTGGACGAGGCCCTCGACCAGGTCCGGTCCCGGCTGAGCGCCCTCAGCGAGACAACCTAGGCGTGAGAAAGCCAAGCGCTGCTTCCGCTGCCGTCGCTGCCGTGGCCGCCGTCTCCGCCGTCGCTGCCGTGGCCGCTTCCGCTGCCGNNGCCGTGGCCGCCGGCGCTGCCGTCGATGCCGCCCTCGCGCTCGGTCCGTGATTCCCGAGGGCAGGGTGCTCGGAGTTGACCTCGGGTCCCGGCGGATCGGGGTGGCCGTCACCGACTCGGCGCAGACCGTGGCCACGGGGGTGACCGCCCTCATCCGGAGCGGCGTCCGGGCGACTGACCACGCCGCCCTAGCGGCCATGGTCACCGACTACGAGGCGGTCGGCATCGTCATCGGGCTGCCGGTTTCCCTCTCGGGAGATCTCGGTCCTGCTGCCAAGGCGGTCCTCGACGAGATCAGCGAGATCCGAGCGGTCGTCGCGGTCGAGGTCGATACGGTCGACGAGCGGTTCTCGACGGTGGCTGCAGCCGGGGCGTTGCGGGCCGGCGGCCATCGGGAACGTCAGCAGCGCGGCGTGATAGACCAGAGCGCCGCTGCCGTGTTGTTGCAGACCTGGGTGGAGCGGCGAGCTGCCCGGACGAATGGCTGATCAGTGAGTGAACAACAAGACATCCTCCCGCCCGACTACTCCGCGCAAGACTCTTGGTCGGGTCCCGCACACGCACCGCGCCGTCGGCGCCGGCGCGGCAACGGGGATGGGGGAGACGGGCGGGACGGGCCGGACCGTCGTTGGCGGCGCGGTCGCCACGACGGGCGGGGCCGCCGGCACCCGGTTCTGGTGGCGCTGCTGGTTGTCGCCGCGCTCATCCTGACCGTCATCATCGTGGGCTTCGTGTGGGTCGAAGAGCAGATCAACCCTGGCGGCCACCACGGACCCACCGTGCCCGTGCAGATCCCGGCCGGGGCATCCACCTCGAAGATCGCCACCATCCTGGCCAAAGCGGGCGTGGTCCACGACGCCACCCTCTTTACCCTGTACGTCCGGATCAACGATGACAGCCTGCTGTATCCCGGCGCCTACACGTTGCCCAAGAACTCCAGCTACCGATCGGCGATATCGGCGCTGCAAGCCGGGCCGCAGTTGATCACCGATCGGCTGGTCATCCCCGAGGGCTTCACCGTCCGTCAGATCGCCAATGCGGTCGCCGCCCTCCCGCAGCTGCACCTGTCGGCCCAGAAGTTCCTGACTGCGGCCACGAGCGGGCAGGTCCGCAGCCCGTACGAACCGGCCGGCGTGGACAACCTGGAGGGCCTGCTGTTTCCTGCGACCTACCAGGTGCAACAGGGCGAGAGCGAGATCACCATTCTCGAAGACATGATCGGAGCCTTCAACGACCAAGCCGACTCCCTCGGGCTCACCGCCGCGGCCACCCAGCTGCACCTCACTCCCTACCAGGTCGTGACGGTCGCGTCGATCGTCGAGAGGGAGGCCAAGCTGCCTCAGGACCGGGGCCCGGTCGCGAGCGTCCTCTACAACCGCCTCCGCGTCGGGATGCCGCTCGGAGCCGACTCCACCCAGACCTACTTCCTCCGCTTGACAAAGCCGGATCTGGTCCCCACGGCCAGCCAGCTCGACCAGCCCAGCCCGTATAACACCCGCCTCAACCCGGGGCTCCCTCCTACCCCCATCGCCAATCCCGGGCTGGCGTCCTTGCAGGCCGCAGCCTCCCCGCCTACGACCAGCTATCTGTACTTCGTGGAGATCAACTCGGACGGCCAGCTGGGCTTCGCGTCCGACTCCGCCGGCTTCGCGAACTTGCAGGCCGAGTGCCAGGCGGCCAACCTCTGTTGAAGCCGGCCGGCGTCAACCCTGTCTTGTGTTGAACGCTCCCTCAGCGGCGACCAGGGTCGCCGGGGTGATCGGTGATCCCGTCCGCCACTCGTTGTCGCCGGCGCTGCACAATGCGGCCTTTGCCGCCCTCGGGCTGGACTGGGTCTATGTGGCGTTCGCGGTGGCGGCGGGGCACGGTGCCGCCGCGGTGGCTGCCATGCGGGCCCTCGACATCGCCGGGTTGTCGGTGACCATGCCCCACAAGGCCGCCGTGGTCGCCGAGCTCGATCGGCTAGGTCCGACCGCGACTCTTCTCGGCGTCGTCAACACCATCAGCTGGACAGCTTCACCCGACGGCTGGGAGCTGGAGGGCGAGAGCACCGACGGCGCCGGCTTCATCGACGCTCTCCGTGGCGATGACGGCTTCGACCCAGCCGGCCGGCGCTGCGTTGTACTCGGATCGGGCGGCGCGGCCCGCTCCGTCACCCTGGCGCTGGCCGAAGCGGGTTCGGCGTCGGTGCAAGTGGTGGCGCGACGACGCGACGCGGCCGTCCAGTGCTCCGGCCTGGCCGGACCCATCGGCTTCGCGCTGGTGGTGCCGGGGGAGGGGCCGGCGGGGGCGGCGGGGGCGGCNNTCTCGGACGCAGTGGCGGGGGCCGACCTGATCGTCAACGCCACACCGGTGGGGATGGCCGCCGGCGACGGCTTGCCGTTCGACCTGGACCCGGAGTTGTTGCATCAGGGTCAGTTCGTCGCCGACCTGATCTACGCCCCCGCGACGACCCCCCTGCTAGCGGCGGCTCGGGTCCGAGGAGCGGGCACGGCGAACGGTTTGGGCACATTGATCCATCAGGCGGCCCGGCAGGTCGCCATTTGGACCGGCAACCCCGCCCCGCTCGAAGCCATGTCGGCGGCGGCTCTGCTGGCCTTGTCCCAGCGACAACACCTCAGTCGATCCTAGCAGTTTACAATGTATTTCATTCTCAGTTCTTGGTCCCGTTCTGCATCTTTGTAGCGTGAGGCGCCGCGCGCGGCGCCTACGCCTACCAAGACGCCAAATGCGACCCAGAACACGCACGGGACCAAGTTCGGCGTTATCGCGAGGAAATCAGGATCCCTTGGCCGCAATTGGGGTTGAGAAACGCAACGGCCGCCGAGTTCCTCAGGTCGCGGTACCAAAGTGCCGATTGATGGAGCACCACTGGTATATCGGAGGTTCCCGTGTCCCTCGAAGGTTCGCTCGAGACTATTGCTTTGCCGGAGTTGCTCAACCTACTGGCCGATAAGGCCAAGAGTGGTGAGTTGCACGTCGCCGGCCCTCGATCCAGCGGGCATCTCTGGTTCGACGCTGGCGAATTGACCGGCTTCACGGTCGGTCGGAGCGAGCATGCGGTCGACGCCCTGTTCGACCTGTTGCGAAATGAGGATGGCCAGTTCCAGCTTACGGATGGCGAACCCCAGCCCGAATCGGCTCATGGCAGCGATCCGGCAGATCGCATGCCCGTCCGCCAGGCGCTGGAGCAGGCTTCAGCCCAGCTGGTGGAGTGGAGAGACGTCGTGGCGCCGGTGGTGCCCTCTCTTCAGCATCAACTCTTCCTGGTCTCCGAAGCGCCTGATAGTGGGGTAGCCCTCAATCCCGCCGAATGGTCGATGGTGGTCGCCATCGGCGAGGGCCGGACCGTCCAGCAGGTGCTGGACTACATGCACCTTCCCGAGTTCGAGGGGTGCAAATCGATCAAGGGACTCGTCGACGCCGCCGTGGTCGATGTCCGCGAACCGTTGGTAGCGACCGCCTCAGTCGACCAGCCCGGCCAGGACGTGTTCGACCACAACGTGTCCGATCACGACGTCTCCGACCACGAAGGGTCAAAGCACGACGTGTCAGAGCACGACGTGTCAGACCACGAGAGGTCCGAGCACGACGCCAACAACGAGCACGACGCCAACAACGAGCACGACACCAACAACGAGCACGACGCCAAGAACGAGCACGACGCCAAGAACGACCCAGAAGCCACCAACGACGGTGACACCAACGACGGCCACGACCTGCATCACGAGCCCGACCAAGCAGCCGCAGATGGGGCCGACGAGTCCGGCGAGGCCGGTTTCAACACGGAGGAGGGACCTTTGGTCCTCCCCGCCACCAGCGATGCTCGGAGAGCACTCAGCGCCCTCATCGAGGACTTCGTTGCCGAAGAGACGACCCACGCCGCGGACGCTTCAGACGAAGAGGTCACCGATGGTCTGGCCGACCGAGGCCCATGGACTCCGAGCGAGCTGGCCGGCCTCAATCAGATGGGCGGCTGGCGCTCCGAGGAGCCCGACCAGGCGTCGACCGTGGCCACCGCTAGCGCTGACCACCTCTCAAACGGGGTCGATCGGGATGCTGGTGTCTACCCGGGCGCCGGTACCAATGGATCTGCGGGCACCAATGGCAACGGATCTACCGGTGCCAACGGAGCAGCCTTTGTCGACCAGTACGGCGCCCCTGCCGACCAGTACGGCGCCCCTGCCGACCAGTACGGCGCCCCCGCCGACCAGTACGGCGCCCCTGCCGACCAGAACGGTGCCACTGTCGACCATGACAGCGGCCTCGTCGACGCCCAAGGTGCCGATGTCAACCAGGACGGCTCCGATGTCGACCCGGAGGGCGCTGAAGTCGACCCGGAAGGCGCCGAGCCCATCAACCGGGGCTTGCTCCTGAAGTTCCTCTCCTCGGTGCGTTCGTAGTCAGAAGGTAGGACGCACCACTATGACCACCTGGGCAGCTGAGGCTGAGCCCGGGCCTGCCGGCCCAACAGACGATGAACGTCTTGGTGCCCTCCTGCTCGAAGGGGGGCTACTGACCGAGGACGTCCTCGATCAGGCCCTCGCGGCGCGGGCGAAGCGATCATCGAACCTGACCAGGATCCTCCTCGATGACAAGCTGGTCAGCGAGTCGGATCTGGTCGCCACCCTGGCTGCCCACCTCGGTTTGGAATACGTCGACCTGAGCGAGTATCCGGTCGACGCGGCCGCGGCCCGGCTGATCAGTGATGCCCTGGCCAGGCGCTACCTGGCCCTGCCGATCGGGTGGATCAACGGCCGCCTCTTGGTAGCGATGGCCGACCCGTCGAACATCTTCGCCGTCGACGACATTCGCACCGTCACCGGCGCGGAGGTGCGCCCAGCGGTGGCCACCCGGGGTTCGATCCTGGCCGCCATAAGCAAGTACCACCGGCTCGACTCTGATGCCGAGAACATCTCGGCCCAGGCCGCCAGCACGTTCGAATCCGAGACTGACCTGTCGAGCGTGCGAGGGGTCAACGAGGACGCCCCGATCGTCAAGCTGGTCAACCTGCTGATCTCCCAGGCCATCGCGGACAGGGCCTCGGACATCCACATCGAGCCGGGCGAGTTCGACTTGCGGATCCGCTACCGCATCGATGGCGTGCTGCACGAAGTGATGCGACCGCCGAAGAACATTCAGTCGGGGATCATCAGCCGCTTGAAGGTCATGGCCGACATCAACATCGCCGAGCGCCGGATCCCCCAGGACGGCCGCGTCACCGCGGTCATCGACGGCCGCCGGGTCGATCTCCGGGTGGCCACGCTGCCGACCGTCCACGGCGAGAAGATGGTCATGCGGATCCTGGACAAGTCGACCGCCCTGCTCCGCCTGACGGATCTGGGCTTCCTGCCCGAGAACATGGTCCGCTACGAGCAGTCCTATCTGAAGCCGTACGGGACCATTCTTGTCACCGGCCCGACCGGTTCCGGCAAGTCGACGACGCTGTACGCCACCCTCAACATCCTCAACGACGAGAGCAAGAACGTCATTACCATCGAGGATCCGGTGGAATACCAGCTGGCGGGTATCAACCAGATCCAGGTCAACGTGAAGGCCGGGATGACCTTCGCCGCGGCCCTTCGCAGCATCCTGCGGTCGGACCCTGACATCGTCCTTGTCGGCGAGATCCGAGACAAGGAGACGGCCGTCATCGCCATCGAGGCCGCCCTCACTGGCCACTTGGTCCTGACGACCCTGCACACCAACGATGCCGCCTCGACGCCCCAGCGGCTGGTCGAGATGGGTGTCGAGCCCTTCCTAGTGGGCAGCGCCATCGACTGCGTTGTCGCCCAGCGCCTGGCGCGCCGGTTGTGCGACAAGTGCAAGCAGGCCCACCGTCCGGAGCACAGCGAGCTGGTGAGCGTGGGCTGGGACTTCGAACGACACGGCAGCATCGATGCGGGCGTCGACATTTTTCGCGCCGGCGGTTGCGGGGCGTGTGGCAACACCGGCTACTACGGACGGTTCGCCATCCACGAGGTGATGGAGATAACCGAAGAGTCCGAACGCCTCATCGTGGAGCGGGGGCACTCCGACGAGTTGCGCAAGCTGGCCATCAGCCAGGGAATGCTCACGCTCCGCCAGGCCGGGCTGACCGAAGTGCAGCGCGGGGTCACTTCCATGGAGGAAATCCTCCGGGTCATCGCGTGAAGCCCTACAGGCGCAACGCCTGTGGGCCGAAGGGGTAATCATGATGGGTTCATCGCGAGTGGTTGGCGAATTTCTGGTATCCCGCAAGGTGCTGTCCCGAGACGACCTCGAGGAAGCGCTCGACCGAGAGGCCGAGACGGGTGTGCCGCTGGCCAAACTGCTGTCCTCCGAGGGGCTGGTCGGCGAACGCGACCTCGTCGCCGCCGTAGCCGCGCAGCTGGACCTGCCGATGTGGGACCCCGACGCCCGGCCGATCCCCGCCCTGGTGGCCGGCATGCTGCCGGTGGCTATGTGCCAACGCCTGCGGGCCGTGGTCGTCGGGATGGACGGCGACCGGCTCATGGTGGCGATGGAGAACCCGATGGACCAGACCGGGATCCAGCAGCTGGCCCAGGAGACGGGTTGGGTCATCGAGCCGTTGCTCGCCGCCGCCACCGACATCTCCCTGGCCATCGAGGTGTTGTACGGGGTCGATGATGCGCCGGAGATAAAGGCAGTAGCCAATCCGGAGCAGCCGTTGCCGGCGGACGAGATCCACATCAACGCCCTGCTGGCGGAGATGGTGTCCCTCGGCGCGTCGGACCTCCACCTCAGCGCCGGGCTGCCCCCCACCATCCGGGTCGACGGAGCCGTACGGCCCATGGAGGGCTACGACACCCTGACCCCGTCGGAGACCCGCCGCCTGGTGTACGGGGTTCTGACCCAGCGCCAGCGGGAGAGATTCGAGAACGACCTGGAGCTCGACACGTCCCACTCGGTGCCGAAGGTGGGCCGCTTCCGGCTCAACGTGTTCGTCCAGCGCGACTCGGTCGGTGCGGTCCTGCGAGCCATCCCGTTCCGAATCGTCCCATTGGAAAAACTGGGGATTCCGGCGACGATCGGGAACCTCGCCAACCTGCCCCGGGGGTTGGTCCTCGTCTGCGGCCCGACCGGCTCAGGCAAGTCAACCACGCTGGCGTCGATCATCGACATCGTCAACACCACTCACGCTTCGCACATCATGACGGTCGAGGACCCGATCGAGTTCGTGCACAAGCACAAGCGCTCGATCGTCAACCAGCGCGAGGTCGGTGAGGACACCAAGTCGTTTGGCGACGCCCTCAAGCACGTACTCCGCCAGGACCCGGACGTGATCCTGGTCGGTGAGTTGCGGGACCTCGAGACGATATCCGCGGCTTTGACCGCGGCGGAAACCGGCCACCTGGTCTTCGCCACCCTGCACACCCAGGACGCCCCCCAATCGGTCGACCGCATCATTGACGTCTTTCCCGCCCACCAGCAGCAGCAGATCCGGGTGCAGCTGGCCGCGGGCCTCGAAGCAGTGGTCTGCCAGCAACTGCTGCCCCGCCTGGGCAACCGGGGCCGGGCCGCGGCCTGCGAGGTGCTCATCGCCACCCCCGCCGTTCGCAACATGATCCGGGAGGGCAAGGTGCACCAGATCTACAGCTCGATGCAAAGCGGAGGTAAGTACGGCATGCAAACCATGGACCAATCGCTCGCCGATCTGGTGCGGGCCTCGACGGTGTCGCTGGACGTGGCCCTGGAGCGCTGCCACCATGAGGAAGACCTCCGGCGGCTCGTTTCTACGGGAACTCGCTAATGCCTACTACCTACGCCTACAAGGTCCGGGACCACGCTGGCAAGGTGCTGTCCGGTTCTCTGGAGGCCGATAACACCGCTCTGGTCGCCAACCGGCTGCGCCAGATGGGCTACGTGCCGATCTCCATCGACAAGAAGGCGGGCGCCAAGCTCAGGGCAGACATCGCCATCCCCGGCTTTACCCAGGTCAAGCTCAAGGAGGTCGCCGTCTTCAGCCGGCAGTTCGCCACCATGATCGGCGCCGGACTCACACTGCTGAGAAGCCTGTCAATCCTGGTAGTGCAGACCGACAACAAGTACTTCGCCCGGGTCCTCGACTCCGTCCGTCTCGACATCGAGTCGGGGTCGTCCCTGTCCCAGTCGCTGGGCCGTCACCCCAAGCAGTTCAACCGCCTGTTCGTGGCCATGGTCCGGGCCGGCGAAACCGGGGGCAATCTGGACGGGACCCTGCAGGATTTGGCGACGACCATCGAGAAGCAGGTCGAGCTGCGAGGCAAGATTCGCTCCGCCCTGGCCTACCCGGTCATGGTGCTGTCCATGGTCCTCTGCATCCTCCTGGCCATGCTGCTCTTCATCGTGCCCATCTTCAAGAAGATGTACGCCGAGCTGGGGGGGACGCTCCCGCCTGCTACCCAGATCCTGATCGCCGTTTCCAACGTCTGCCTGCATGCGTTCCCGTTCCTGATCGTGGGAGCCATCGCGGGCGTCTTCGGGTACCGGAAGTGGGTGTCGACTATCTCCGGCAAAGCCACCCGCGACCGCCTGATCCTGCGAGTACCGATCATCGGCATGCTCGTCAAGAAGACCGCCATGACCCGGTTTTCCTCCACGCTGGCCACCTTGCTCAGCAGCGGGGTCCCGGTACTGGAGTCCCTGGACATCGTGGCGGAGACAGTCGGGAACGCCGTGGTGGCCAACGGAGTCCATGCCATCGCGGACGGTGCCAAACGGGGCGAACCATTGTCCCGGCCGCTCGAGGACTTCCCCGTCTTTCCTCCCATGGTCGTCCAGATGATGGCGGTGGGCGAGGAGACCGGGGCGCTGGACACCCTGCTGCGCAAAGTGGCCACCTTCTATGAGCAAGAGGTGGAGCGCACCGTGGACGCCCTCACCTCGCTGCTGGAGCCGCTCTTGATCATGGTCCTCGGCGGGGCGGTGGGCTCGATGGTCATCTCGCTCTATCTGCCGATGTTCGACATCATCAAGCTGGTCAATAACAACAACTGACGCCCAGTTTGCCCCCCTAGCCGCGCCACATGGCAGGATGACTGCTTCGTGACCGTCCTAGCAGTGCTCCGTGAGCTTCGACGCGGCGAGCGCCGGGTGGGCATGGTGCCCTCGGAGATCCCGAAGGTGACCGGCGCAGGCCTCGACGTGGTGGTGGAAACTGGCGCCGGCGAACGGGCCGGTTTCCCCGACGAGGCCTACGCTGACTTGGACGGGGTCACCGTCGCCGCCAGCCGGCGGGAGGCGCTGCAGAGCGCCGGCATCGTGGTCTGCGTGTCCCCACCTGCGGTCAAGGAAGCGGACGACCTGCCGGAACGCGCCACCCTGATGTGCTTTCTCCCACCGGCCACCAACCTCGACCTGATCGGGCGGTTACGGGACCGGGGCATCACCGCCTTCTCCTTCGACCTGGTACCCCGGTCCAGCCGGGCCCAGGCCATGGACGCCCTCAGCTCGCAAGCCAGTCTCGCCGGTTACCAGGGCGCCCTGCTGGCCGCCGAGCGGCTCGGCCGGGCGGTCCCCATGATGATGACGGCGGCGGGCACGATCCCTCCAGCCCGGGTGCTGGTGATGGGTGCCGGCGTAGCCGGGCTGCAGGCGATCGCCACCACCAGGCGGCTGGGGGCCGCGGTCAGCGCCTACGACGTACGCACCGAAGCGGCCGAGGAGGTACGTAGCCTCGGGGCCACCTTCGTCGAACTGGCCCTCGAAGCCCAGAAGGGCGAGGGCGGTTACGCCGCCGAGCAGAGCAAAGAGTTCCTCGCCCGGCAGCAGGAGCTCATCGCGGACCGAGTGGCCCAATCCGACATCGTCATCACCACGGCCGCCGTCCCCGGCCGACCTGCGCCCCGGCTGGTGAGCACGGCTACGGTCGAGCGCATGCGAGCCGGCTCGGTGATCGTCGACCTGGCCGCCGCGTCCGGCGGCAACTGCGAGCTGACGGTGGACGGCGAGGACGTCGAGCACGGCGCGGTCGTGGTGATCGGCGCCGGGGACCTCCCCTCCCAGGTTGCCACCACCGCCAGCACCCTCTACGCCCGCAACGTCACCAACCTGATAGCCCTGGTAGTACACGATGGTGAAGTGCGTCCCGACTTCGACGACGACATCGTGGCCGCCACCTGCGTGACGGCCGGAGGAGTCGTCCGCCACGCTCCGACCCTGCAGCTGCTGGAAGGGGGCGGGACATGACCGGCGGCGGGCTGGACATCCTGGTGGTCTTCGTCCTGGCCGCCTTCCTCGGCTACGAGGTCATCTCGAAGGTACCGAGCATCCTGCACACCCCCCTCATGTCCGGGAGCAACGCCATCCACGGCATCATCCTGGTGGGGAGCATGGTCATCGCCGACGAGGCGCACGGCCCGCTGCAGATCGGCTTGGCGTTGGCCGCGATCATCCTGGCCACCCTCAACATCGTGGGTGGGGTGGTGGTCACCGACCGCATGCTCGAGATGTTCAAGGGTCGCGACCGGTCCGGCGGAGCCGCGCCGGGGCCGCCGGGCTCCGGGGGATCCCCAGGCAACCAGGATCGTCCCGGTTGACCGCGGCAACCCTCCCCAACAATGCCCTGATCGGCGGCTACCTGGCCTCCGCGGTCTGCTTCATCGTGGCGCTCAAAGCCCTCAGCTCTCCCCGGCGGGCCCGGTGGGGCAACCTGATCGGCGTGGGCGGCATGGTGATCGCCATCGCCCTGACCATCGTGGACCAGCACGCCGGCCCGGACGGGATCATCCCCATCGGCATGGTGGTGGGCGCCGCCATCGCGGTGCCAACCGCTCGATTGATCCGCATGACCGCCATGCCACAGCTGGTGGCGATCTTCAACGGGGTGGGTGGCGGGGCCGCCGCCCTGGTCTCTTCCGTGGAGTTCCTCCACGTCCAGCCTGCCCATCCGGGTGGACTACACGTGCTCGAGATGGCGTTCGGCGTGGTGATCGGGGGGCTCTCGTTCGGCGGGAGCCTGGTGGCGTTCGCCAAGCTGCAGGAGCTCTTGACCGGACGGCCGATCACCTTTCCAGGTCAGCGCAACCTGCACGCCGTGGCGGCCGTCGGGATCGTGGGGGTTGGGGCCTGGACCGTCGCCTCCCCCCACCTAGCCGGGCTGGTGATCCTGGCCGCCCTGGCCCTGGCGTTGGGCGCCGGCTTCTGCCTGCCGGTCGGGGGAGCCGACACGCCGGTGCTGATTTCTCTGCTCAACTCGCTGACCGGCCTGGCGGTGGCAGCCGACGGGTTCGCCCTGGACAACCTGATCCTGGTGGTGGCGGGCACCCTGGTCGGCACCTCGGGCGCGCTGCTCACCAAGATGATGAGCGACGCCATGGGCCGGTCCTTGCCCAATATCGTGCTGGGCGGGTTGCCGAGTGCCGGCTCCACCGAGGTGGTGGGCGGCGCCGCGGCAGCCGGCGGGGTGCGCTCCGCGGACGCCACCGACGTCGGGACGCTGCTGGCCTACTCCAGCCGGGTCCTGATCCTTCCGGGCTACGGATTGGCCGTCGCCCAGGCCCAGCACACCCTGGTGGAGTTGGTCGCCGCCCTCGAGGCGCGGGGCGTAGAGGTCTCCTACGCCATCCACCCCGTCGCCGGCCGTATGCCCGGTCACATGAACGTGCTGCTGGCCGAGGCCAACGTGCCCTACGAGAGCCTCGACGACCTGGAGACGGCCAACGCCAAGTTCTCCTCGGCCGACGTGGCCTTGGTGGTGGGGGCCAACGACGTGGTCAACCCGGCCGCCCGAGACGACCCCGGCAGCCCGCTGTACGGAATGCCGATCCTCAACGCCGATCAGGCCACCCACGTCGTGTTCATGAAGCGCAGCATGCGACCAGGTTTCTCGGGGGTGGACAACCTCCTGCTGTACGACCCGCGTACCGTGCTGCTGTTCGGAGACGCCAAAGACTCGCTGACCAAGCTGGTGGCCGCGGTTAAAGCCGCTTAGGCCCTAAAGCGGATTCGGTTGGATGCCGATTCAGCGGTATGCAGCTGTCACTGCCGAGGAAGTCCGCGCCTCCCGGTGTGAGCGACCTGGACCCGGCGCCCCTCCGGTGGCACGACTGGCCCTTTGCCGTCGCAGTCGCCTTCGCGACCATCGGCCTGTGCTTCTTCGCCACCTTCGCCCTGCCGGACCTGCTCGGGTACGACCAGTGGCAGCTCTTGGGCGACGGAGAGACGACTATTCGGGCCGCCCAGTGGGTGTCGTGGGGCGGGATCGGCAACGTCTATGCCGCGAATCCGCAGTACCTGCCGCTCCCCGGTTTCCTGATCTTGCTGGCGCCGGTTGTGGCCCTCGGCGACCACCTGGGCTTGGTCATCGCCTACCCGTTTCCCATTCCCCGGCCGTCGATGCTGCTCGTGGCCGCGCCCGTCTTCTTCGTGACCGGAGCCAGCGCGATCCTCGGCGCCGACTACCTGGCCGACACCCTCGGCATCTCCCGCCGCCGGCGGCGCCCGATCGCCGTGGCCATAGGGCTGCTGGTGGTCATACCGACGTGCACGTATATCGGCCACCCCGAAGATCTGGTCGCCATCGCCCTGTCCTGCGTGAGTGTGGCGTTGCTCCTACGCCGTCACTACCTGGGCGCGGCGATTGTGCTGTCGCTGGCCATCATGATGCAGTCCTGGGCCGTCCTGCTCATTCCGCTGCTGATCGCAGCCAGTCCCCCCGGGCGACGGCTGCTCACCCTGGCCTGGTCCGCGGCGTTGCCCGCCGCCTGCGCGTCCATGCTGCTGGTCTTGGACTTCCACGATGCCTACCGGTCTCTGGTGCTGCAACCGATGGTAGGGCTTGGTCAGCATCTGCCATGGTGGAATCTCGCCGGCCACCTGACGACGCTTGATTCCGTCACCCATCGTGTCGCCATCGGTCAGGCAAGGTCCAGTGAGACCTTCGTTACCCCGGTCGTAGCCCTGGTCGGTTCGACGTCTCGCAGTTTGGCGGTCGTGGCTGCCATCGTCGTCGCCGTGATGGTCTGGCGGCGCCCGACCCATACGGCGATCATGACCGCGGCGTCAGTTGCCCTGTTGGCTCGCGGCGTGTTCGAGACCCAGGTCTGGTGCTACTACCTGGCGCCGGCTGCGGTCTTCATGGTCCTCGCCGCGGCCGGATCCGGGGTCACCGGCAGGCGGTGGTGCCTCGGAGCCCTGTCCGCCCTGGTCGCCTACTCCTGTGCAGCCGGGGCCTACAACCCCCACAGGCCCTACTCGATGGCTCCGTTCCTCGCGCTGGGCATACTCCTGACCAGCGGCGTAGGTGTCGTGCTGGCGACGCGCCCGCAGCCTTCGGAGCAGCCCGGGCGGGATCAGCCGGCGGAGTCCCCTGTCGCCCCTGACCACGAAGACCGCGCCCCGGCACTCGTCTAGCGCTCGCCCCTCAGTCGTTCCGCAACGCGGACAACAGGTGGGAACCGAACCTGCCGATCACCAGAAGTGATCCTAATGTCAACCCCCGCCCTTGGATGGTCGTCCAGATATGCCATGCTCTAGGTCGATGGGGTTGTACCAGAAGGGTCGTTGGCGGCGCGTCACCTTGGCGGGAGCGGTGGCAATGCTTGTCCTCTTGGGGACCTGGCCGTTCGGCCAAGGGGTTGCCGACGCGGCCGGATCGAGTGTTGCCCCCAGTCCCGCCTCGACCTCTACCACCACGACACTGCCGCCCGTCCCCAAGGTCTCAACGTCCATCACCGATGGGCAGAGCACTCAGACTCTCCTGTCCAATGCCATCACCCTGGTGTCCGTCGGCGTGGACACCAGCGCCCTCCAGGCCGGCATCGACATCACCCAGCAGAAGCTCGACCAAGACGCGGTGACTGGCGAGCAGATGATCCGCCAAGCCGCGGCGGCCGACCAACGGGCGGCCGGAGCCCGGGAACAGGCCCAGACTGCGCTGGAGAACTATCAGAGCCTCAACCGCGCGCTCCAATCCGCGGTGGTGTTCTTGTACACCTCCGGACCCGCCAGCCTGACCGTGAACTCGGCTGCCGGGGACAATCTGGCCTTCGCTGTCGCCTACGCGGACACCGCCATCACCCCGAACGGGTTGCTCTCCGTCCGCCGCTACGACGTCAAGGCCGAGCGCCGAGAGCTCGCCGTAGCCAAGAAGGCGCAAAAGTCTGCCAACCGGGCTTTGGCCAAGGCCACCAAGGCCATGGCGGCGGAGTCCGCGGAGCAGGTCCGCCTCGAAGCGGAGCTGAAAGCGGTCGATGGGGCGTCGGCGACCGAGGTGGCCGCGGACCACGCCACCCTCGCCACCCAAGCCGGCGCCGAGCTCCTGTCGTCCACCGCGCTCCAGTTTACACCCAAGACGGCCATCCCCGCTCCGCTGTCCACGACCGCGGTGGAACTGGAATGGGCCTTCTCTGAGCTCGGCAAGAACTACGTGTGGGGCGCGACCGGGCCGAACACCTTCGACTGCTCTGGTCTGACGCAGTACGTGTGGCGCCAGTCCGGCGTGTCGATCCCGCGGGTGGCCGCCGAGCAGTACGCCTGGACCATTCCCGTCCCGCTGTCGCAACTTTTGCCTGGCGACCTGGTGTTCTTCGGCCGGACTGACATCCACCACGTCGGGATCTACATCGGCGATGGGCTGATGATCAACGCCCCGCATACCGGCACCGTGGTCCAGGTCAGCTCCATCTGGTGGTCGGACCTGGCCGGGTTCGGCCGGGTGCACGCCCCCGGTACGCCCGTCCCACTGCACCAACCACCCAGCGTGCAGAAGCCCGCCCCCCCGCTAGTCGTGGCCACCGCCGGACCGGTGCCTTCCCAGAAGAAGCCCCCGCCCGGCTGGAAGCCCACGCCGGGGTCCTCGACCCCACTCGAGGTGTATCCGCCTCCCCCCGCGCCCGGTAGCTCGTCTCCGTCCACCACCACGACCACCATCGTGACCAGCCCGTCNNACGACGACGACCACCACCACCACGATCGGTGCGACCACCACCACCACGACCGGCTCGACCACCACGACCACCACCCTGCCGGTTGGGGCGGGACCGCTGCCGACGTCGCCGACGACCACGCCCGACCCCTGAGCGCCGTTTATTCCCGGGACGCGTCCCTGGATACCCAAACGGTGTACTCGGCGAAGGATTTTTTTTCAGAATGCTCTTAGGTCCACCTAGGGCCCGGCCGATGCTCTAGGTGCGAGCAAGCGCTTTAGAAAAAGGCAAACCCGTCGAGAGGCGGTGTCGCAAAGCTACGGGGCCGGACGTCAATGGAGACGAGGGCCAGCCGGGCTACCTGGAGCACTCGTTTCGGTCGGCAGTCGGCCGGGGGGAGGGCACGAGGTTCGACAGCCAGCTCGCTGTCATAATCCCGAACCCGAAAGGCAAACCCACATGCTGACCACCATCAAGCAGCACCTCGCCCATGACGAAGAGCAGGGCTTCACCCTGATCG
>PMHH01000069.1 GCA_003156595.1 Acidimicrobiaceae bacterium | reverse complement strand
CGCCGCCGGGCCCGGTTGCGGCGGCCCCGTAGGCGCCGATCACATCGCCGTAGAGGTCGAGGTCCAAGATTCCCTCGGGTCGACCGACGACGACCGGCTGCGACCGGCGCCACCCGACGAGCCCCAGCACCTCCAGCTCCGGAACGGGCTGGCCGTCGGAGTCGAGGCCACCTGGCCAGGGGAGCGGGGTGTTGGACACGGCTTGCCGGAGCCAGGCCTCGGCGGCCTCGGCGTCCTCGGCGAACCCGGCCGCGCCCCAGGTGCGAGCGGCCGTGGCCACATCCCGAAGGCGGACCCACCTGTCGTCGGCCGTGCGCTCACTACCGGTGTGGCGGGGCAGCGAGGTCGTGCCGGCTGCGGCCGGCGCCCCGACCGGCCCGGTGAGGGCGCGCACGGCCAGCAGGCAACGCTGCACGGTCTCGCGGTACGGGCCGTCGTAGCTGATCGGCGCCAGCCAACTGCGCCAAGCGACCTCGGTGTCGTCCGCCAGGCGCCGGGCGGCCTCCACTGACAACGGGTGCTCGTCGCCGCGTCGGTCGAGGGTGACGACCATGGTCTCCCCCGAAACGAGGCGGCGGGTGCCTCGCCACCGCGGCGCGTCACGACCGAGCGGTTCGAAGTACAGCGGCAGCCCAGCCCGCACCACCAGGTCGTCCACCACGAGTCCGGCGTCGAACGGGGCCACCTCCCGGGCCGGCCTGAACGGGCCCGCCGGGATCACCTCCACCTCGACATCCACTGGTCCAGCGAGGGCGGTCACGATGCGGACCACCTGGCCCGGCGCGCTGAGCCCGGGCCCGGGCCAGGGCAACAGGTCCAGGATGGACACCCGGCCGCCCGCCCCGTTGCCGAGCACCGTTTCGAGCACGTTGGTTCCCGGCCGGTAGGCCTGGCTCGAAGACGGCAATTGCCGCGCCGCCCGGCTCCCGTCGCGGACCGGACCGACGCGCCCGGCCCCTCCCGCCGGGTCGAGCAGGGCCCAGCACGCCGGCGGACCAGCCACTCCCGAGGGGCAGTACCAGTCGATCGTCCCATCGGCGCTGACGAGCGCGCCTCGCACGCCGTCGCCGATCCACCCTCGGGCGCCGAGCGGCACCCGGTCGGGGTTGGTGATCAGGACGTGCCGCCGGACAAGGTCAGCCGACCGCGACGATCTCGACTTCGAGGGGGCCGCTCGGTGCTTCGTAGGACACCCGGTCGCCTTCCTTCTTGCCCATCAGCGCCTGTCCGAGCGGTGAGTTAGGCGATACCACGGCCACGCCTTCGCGTCGCTCCTCGATGGAGCCGATGAGGTAGCGCTCGACGTCGTCGTCACCCGTGTAGCGCAGCGACACCAGTGCTCCGGTGCTGACCTCGCCGCCCGCGGCGGCAGCGGTGTCGACGATCACCACGTCGGAGAGCATCGCTTGGAGTTGGCGGATACGGGACTCCATTTTTCCCTGGGAATCCTTGGCGGCGTGGTAGTCACCGTTCTCCGACAGGTCACCGAGGGCGCGGGCGGCCTCGATGAGGCGGGCGACGTCGATCCGCCCCCTGGTACGCAGGTCATCGAGCTCGGACTGCAGCCGGTCGAAGGCTTCTTGGGACAGTTGGGTTGCAGCCATACGGGGCGAGGCTACTAGCGGTTGACGCGGCGCCGGCGATCGGCGAGACTGGTGGGACCGTGACCGCTATCCCCGCGCCCCCCTCGACGAGCCAGATCGTAATTATTGTGTAGCGCATCGGAGCGTGAGCCGATGCGTGTTGTGACCGTCCCGATGGGGCGGTCGTTTTGTGTCCAGACCCCCGCAGCAGGAGAACCCCCACTGTGCACCCTATGAAGATTGCCGTGATTCCCGGTGACGGGATCGGCATCGAGGTCCTCACCGAGGGACTCAAGGTGGCCCGCGCCGCCGGGGCCAGTCTGGACCCCACTGACTACGACCTCGGCGCCCAGCGCTACCTGGCCACCGGGGAGGTGCTCCCCGACCGCGTCCTCGACGAGTTGCGGACCTTCGACGCCATCCTGCTCGGCGCGGTCGGCTCACCAGATGTTCCGCCCGGGGTGCTGGAGCGAGGCCTACTGCTGCGGATGCGCTTCGAGCTCGACCTCTACATCAACCTCCGCCCGTTCGTGGCCGCCGCCAGTGTCGGCGCCGGCGTCCCGATCGACTTCGCGGTAATCCGTGAAAATACCGAGGGCACCTACGCAGGGGAGGGTGGTTTCCTCCGCAAGGGGACAGAGGCGGAGATCGCCACCCAGGGGTCCGTCAACACCCGCTTCGGCGTGGAGCGTTGTGTCCGGTTTGCCTTTGACCTGGCCCGGTCGCGCCAGAAGCGGCACCTGACCCTGGTACACAAGACCAACGTGCTGACGTTCTCCGGTGACCTGTGGCAGCGGACCTTCGACCAGGTGGCCCTCGAATACCCGGACGTGACCACCGCGTACAACCACATTGACGCGGCCTGCATCTACTGCGTGGAATCCCCGCAGCGCTATGACGTGGTCGTCACCGACAATCTCTTCGGCGACATCTTGACCGACCTCGGCGGGGCCATCGCAGGAGGCATCGGGCGGGCCGCGTCTGGCAACCTCAACCCGGCCCGGACGGGGCCGTCGATGTTCGAGCCGGTCCATGGCTCGGCGCCCGACATCGCCGGCACCGGCAAGGCCGATCCCACTGCCGCCATCGTCTCCACCGCCATGATGCTCGACTTCCTGGGAGACAGCGAGGTCGCCGGGCGCATCACCCGAGCGGTCGCGAGTTTCACCGCGGCTGACCGCACTTCGGTCGCCAACCTGTCGACCTCCGAGGTCGGCGACGCCATCGCAGCCCATGTCGCAGCCGAGAAAGCAGAAAGGGTGTAGCCCAATGCCGATCACCAAGACCGAGAAGATCTGGATGGACGGGGAACTGGTCAACTGGGACGAGGCCAGAATTCACGTGCTCACCCACACCCTCCATTACGGGTGCGGGGTGTTCGAGGGAATTCGGGCCTACGCCACCGATGACGGACCGGGCGTGTTCCGGCTGACCGACCACATCACCCGCCTCTTCAACTCGGCCAAGATCTTCATGATCGAGGTGCCGTTCAGCCAGGAGCAGATCATCGAGGCCACCAAGACGACCGTCAGGGTCAACGGCCTGCCCGAGTGTTATATCCGGCCCCTCGTGTATCTCGGCTACGGCGAGATGGGCCTCAACCCGCTGCCGTGTCCGGTCAACGTGTCGATCGCGGTGTGGCCGTGGGCTGCCTATCTCGGCGACGAGGGGATCGCCAACGGTGTGCGGACCAAGATCAGCTCCTGGCAACGTCACGATCCCAACGCCATGCCGCCAGCGGCCAAGGGGACCGGCATGTACATCAACTCGTCGATGGCCAAGATCGAGGCGCTCAAGGCCGGCTATGACGAGGCCATCCTGCTGTCACCGCAGGGTTACGTGAGCGAGTGCACGGGGGAAAACATCTTCGTCGTCAGAGGCGGACGCATCATCACCCCTCCGCAGTCCGCCGGAGCCCTGGAGGGCATCACCCAGAGCTCGGTCATGGCCATCGCCCGGGATCTCGGTTTCGAGGTGGAGATGGGTCACATCTTGCGCTCCGATCTGTACATCGCCGAGGAGGCATTTATGTCCGGGACAGCCGCCGAGGTGGTGCCGATCAACTCGGTCGACGACCGGATCGTGGGTGACGGCCGTCCCGGCCCGATCACGCGCCGCATACAAGAGGTGTTCCATGCCGCGGTCCGCGGCCAGGTAGATCGCTACAAGGACTGGGTCGAGTATGTCGGGTAATCACGTACACGGACTGCCCCGTGAGCTCCCCGAAGCGGTCGACATCTACGACACCACCCTTCGCGACGGCAGCCAGCAGGAAGGCCTCTCGCTCACCGTCGACGACAAGCTGCGGGTGGCTCAACAGCTCGACCACCTCGGCGTCCAGTACATCGAGGGCGGCTGGCCCGGAGCCAACCCCAAAGATGAGGAGTTCTTCCGGCGGGCGGCGGCCGGGGACCTCCAATTGGAGACGGCGACCCTGGTGGCGTTCGGTTCTACGCGCAAGGCTGGAGGGCGGGCGGAGACCGACCCGGTCCTGGCTGGGTTGCTGGCGTCGGGGACGGACGTGGTGTGCCTAGTCGCCAAGTCGGCGGAGTGGCACGTGACCGAGACGTTGCGCACCACCCTGACCGAGGCGGTGGACATGGTGGCCGACTCAGTTGCGTTCCTGGTTGGGCAAGGCCGGCGGGTGTTTCTCGACGCCGAGCATTTCTTCGACGGCTACCGGGCCAACCCCCGCTTCAGCGCGGACGTGATCCGAGCGGCCGCTGCAGCCGGGGCCGAGGTCCTGGTCTTGTGTGACACCAACGGCGGGAGCCTGCCCTTCGAAGCCGAGCGGGTTGTCGGCGAGGTCCGCGACATGGTGGACACCAGTCTGGGCTGCCACTTCCACAATGACTCCGGTTGCGCCGTCGCCAACTCCCTCGTCGCGGTGCGCATGGGCGTTACCCAAGTCCAGGGTTGCATCAACGGCTACGGCGAACGGACCGGCAACGCCGACCTGACGTCCGCCGTGCCCGACCTGACCTTGAAGATGGGTGTGCGGACGATCGGGACCGAGCGGTTGGGCCGTCTCACCGCGGTGGCGCACCACATCGCCGAGGTCGTCAACATCGCCCCTGACCCGCATCAGCCCTTCGTGGGGATGTCCGCCTTCGCCCACAAGGCCGGGTTGCACACCAGCGCCATCGCCCGCTCGCGGGATGCCTACGAGCACGTCGGTCCCGAGCAGGTCGGCAACGGCACCCGTTTCGTGGTCAGTGAGATGGCCGGCCGTTCCACCATCGCGCTCAAGGCCGAACAGCTCGGCCTGGCCCTCGACGACGCGGTGCTGGCCGACGTGGTCGAACGGCTCAAAGAGCTCGAGTATCGCGGCTTCCACTTCGAGGTGGCCGACGGATCCCTCGAGCTGTTGATGCGGTCCGCGACCGGTTGGAAGCAGTCATTCTTCGCCTTGGAGTCGCACCGGGTGATCACCGAGCTCCGCGAAGACGGCGCCTTCGTCACGGAGGCGACGGTCAAGGTGATCGTTGGTGACGACCGCGTCCTGGCCACCGCCGAGGGCAACGGTCCGGTCAACGCCCTCGACGCCGCGCTCCGCAAGGCCATCGGGCCCGTGTACCCCGAGCTGGCGCACGTGCACCTGACGGACTTCAAGGTGCGGGTGCTCGACACCGGCCGCGGCACGGCCGCGGTCACCCGCGTGCTCATCGACTCCACCGACGGGGAGGTCACGTGGACCACGATCGGCGTTTCGGAGAACGTCATCGAGGCTTCGTGGGCTGCCCTGGAGGACTCGATCGTGTTCGGGTTGCTCCATGGTGGTTCGGCCCGGCAGACTCGCAATGTGGCGGACACTGTGGCGGACACTCCGTGACTCAACCGCCGCACGTACCTCTGCAGGACACCGATCGGGTCCGACCCTCCTCACTCTTGCCGGCCCCCCAGGCGTGGTACTCCGACCGTCCGGGCGAGGTGGATGAGGTCAAGCAGCCCTGGAGCCCCCGCCTCGGATCGACTGGCCCGAACCTCGGCTACGGGCTCAAGTTGGCCCGTCGGTTGGAGGATCGCGTGGAAGTAACGGCAGGGGAGCGCCGCGACGACGCGGTGGCTGGCTGCTTCGCGTGCGGGACCCGACGATCGGCGCATTTCCACCGGGCCCCGGTCATCCACGACATGGAGTGGGCTTACGTGCTGTGGGGCTACCTGGGTGGGGCTCCGGAGGATCTGGTGGCTTGGCGGGCCGGTCTTTTTCGCGGCGCGGCCGACCACTACTGGGAGCAGCGCCTGATCGTCGACGCGGTGCGGCCCGAAACCCTCAAGCTGACCCCGGTCCAGGTCCGGGATCGCCTCACCTCCTGGAAGGAACTACTGATCGCATGACGATGTCGGTCGCCGAAGCCGATAAGCAGCTGACAGCCCCCGATCAGATGTTCGAGATCATCGAGATCGAGATCCGCGGGGTGCGGACCCCGGTGTGGAAGAACGCCCCCGCCACCCTCGGGGACATCCTGGCGGCGAGCCGCGCGCACGGTGACGCCACCTTCCTCGTCTACGAGGACGAGCGGATCACCTTCGAGGAGCACTTCCGCGCCGCGGCCCACCTGGCGGGGATATGGCGCGATCGCTTTGGCGTGGAGAACGGCGACCGGGTGGCGATCGCTATGCGCAACTTTCCTGAGTGGTCCGTCGCCTTCTGGGCGGCGGCGGCCGCGGGTGCCGTGGTCGTGCCCCTCAACGCCTGGTGGACCGGTGAGGAGCTCCACTACGGACTGACGGACTCCGGCACCAAGCTCCTGATCTGCGACCAGGAGCGCGCCGATCGCATCGCCGACTACGTGACGTACCTGCCGGACCTCCGCGCCACCGTCGTCGCCCGCGTCACCCAGGACCTGCCGATCGGGATGCACCGCTTTGAGGAAGTGCTCGGGGAAGTTCCCGCTGACGCCGAGTTACCCGAGGTCGGCCTCCAACCCGAAGACGACGCCACCATCTTCTACACGTCGGGGACGACCGGGCGACCCAAGGGGGCCCTCGGCACCCACCGCAACATTTGCACCAACCCGATGAGCCTGTTCTACGTCAACGTGCGCAACAACCTCCGAGCCGGCGGACCGGCGGGCGGCGAGGTCGGAACGGAGCGCCGCCTGGTAGGCGCCGGCCCCGCCCGGGGAGNNGGGCGGCGGGCCGGCGCGCGAGGAGCCGGCGCCTGCCAGCCAGAACTGCTACCTGCTGTCAGTGCCCCTCTTTCACGCCACCGGATGCCACTCGATCCTGGTGGCCAATATCCTCGCCGGCGGGAAGTTGGTCATGATGCACCGCTGGGAGGCGGGCCGGGCGCTCGAGCTGATCGAACGGGAGGCCATCGCCAGCTTTGGGGGGGTGCCGACCATGGTCATGCAGGTGCTCGATCATCCCGACTTCGAGACCAGGGACACGTCAAGCATCAGGACCATTGGCTATGGCGGGGCGCCGGCCCCGCCCGAGCTGGTACGAAGGGTGAAGGCCCAGTTCCCGGGTGGGAGCGCGTCCAATGGCTACGGCCTGACGGAGACGTCGTCGCTGTCCACCATGAACTCGGGCGCGGACTACGAGGCCAAACCCGACAGTGTCGGGCCGCCGGTACCGGTCGTGTCGGTCAAGGTCGTCGACCCAGCGGGTCAAGAGGTGCCCGTCGGCGACGTCGGCGAGCTGTGGATCAAAGGGCCCAACGTGGTCAAGGGTTACTGGGGAAAGCCGGAGGCCACCGCCCAGTCTTTCAGCGAGGGTTGGTTGCACAGCGGTGACATCGCCCGCCTCGACGAAGAGGGTTTCGTCTACATCGTCGACCGGGCCAAGGACATGNNATCCGCGGCGGCGAGAACGTGTACTGCGTTGAGATCGAGGCCGTCCTCTACGAGCACGCCGCCGTCTCCGATGCCGCAGTCATCGGTATTCCGCATCCGGTTCTCGGCGAAGAGGTGGGTGCCGTCGTGCAGATTCGTCCCGGTATGTCGGTGTCAGAGGCCGACATCCAGGAGCACGTGGCGTCCCGCCTCGCCGGCTTCAAGGTGCCGGTGCGAGTGTGGTTCTCCGACCAACCGCTGCCCCGCAACCCCGCGGGCAAGATCCTGAAGCGTCAGTTGCGAGACGAACTCGTCGCCGTCGGCTAGGCCGAGGTCACGACGGAGTCGAGGAAGGCGGCCAGCCCCTCCAAGTCGTCGGGCGTGGCCACGTTGGCGCGCGCGGCTCCCTCTACTGTCCGCTTGACCATGCCGGACAGCTCCGACCCGGGTCCCAGCTCCAAGAAGTGGGTGACGCCGAGCCCGGACAGGGTCAGCAGCGACTCCCGCCAGCGCACGGGCGATACCAGCTGGGCTGAGAGCAGATCGGCCCAGCCGTCGCGATGGGGGGCGGCGTCCACGTTGGCTACCACGTCATAGTCGGCGGCCCCGAACACCGCGCCGGCCAGGGCTTCGTCGAGGGGGGCTTGGGCCGGCGCCATGAGGGGGGAGTGAAAGGCTCCGCCGACCGGGAGCGGCAAGACCCGCTTGGCGCCGAGGGCGATGGCGGCCTCGCCGGCGGCCTCCACGCCCGGCGCCGTGCCGGCCACCACGATCTGGCCTGGCGCGTTGTCGTTGGCCGGCCACGCCCCGTCGACGCCTGCGCACGCCTCGGCCACTTGCGTGGCGTCGAGGCCCAGCACGGCCGCCATGGTCCCCGGGCCGGCGTCGGCGGCGGCCTGCATAGCCTCGCCCCTGGCCACTACCAGGCGGGCCCCCTCCTCCGGCGTCAGGACCTCGGCAGCCACCAGGGCCGTGTACTCGCCGAGGCTATGACCGGCGACGGCCCGGACGGGTCGGCCGCCCAGCCCCGCGGCCCGGGTTGCTTCGAGGACCAACAAGCTCAGGCCGAACGCCGCCAGTTGGGCGTTGCGGGTGGCCTTGAGGGTCTCAGCGTCGACGTCGAGCAAGAGCCCGGCGAGATCTCGCCCGGTCGCCACGGATAGACGTTCCACCACGTCCCATGCCGGATGGTCCCTCCAGGGGGCTCCCATCTGGGCTCGCTGCGATCCTTGACCTGGAAAAAGTAGAGCCAGCACGCCGCCAGACCCTATTCGCTCACATAAGCGCTATGGCCGCCTGAGGGATGCCCGGCTGTTGCTAGGACGTCCAACTAATGGGGAAAGCGTGCCATGATGGTGGCCATGCAGCCGTTTACTCTCACCGACGAGCAACGAGACTTTCGGGCCGCGATCCGCCAGCTGTCCGAAGGGCGTTTCGCCGCCCGGGCCGCGGAGATCGACGCGACCGGCGAGTTCCCGTGGGACAACTTCAAGGACTGCGTGGCCATGGACCTGCTTGGCATGGCCGTCCCCGTCGAGTACGGCGGGTCGGGCGCCGATCATGTGACGCGGGCGATCATGGTCGAGGAGCTGGCTCGCGTCTGCGGGTCCACCAGCCTCATGGTCACCATCAACGGCCTGTCAGCCACCCCCATCGTCAACTGGGGATCTGACGAGCTCAAGGCCCGCTACCTGCCCCGACTCGCCAGCGGCGAGATGCAGGGGAGTTACTGCCTGTCCGAGGCAGACGCCGGCAGCGACGTGGCGGCTATGTCGACCCGGGCGGTACGCGACGGGGATTCGTACGTCCTCAACGGGACCAAGTACTGGATCACCAACGCCGGCATCTCCGACATCTACGTGGTATTCGCCAAAACCGACCCGGCGGCGGGGTCCCGAGGGGTCTCCTGTTTCCTCGTCGAGCGCGACCACGGTCTGCGGATCGGAAAGCTCGAGCACAAGATGGGCATGCACGGCAGTCCCACCGGCGAGGTCATTCTCGATGACGTTCGCATCCCGGCGGCCAACCTTATCGGCGGGGAAGGTNNGGCATCGCCCAGGGCGCCCTCGACTATGCGGTCGGGTATGTCAAGGAGCGCAAGGCCTTCGGGCACCCGATCGCCGAGTTCCAGGGTCTGCAGTTCATGTTGGCGGATATGGTCATGAAGGTTGAGGCCGCCCGGGCCTTGACCTACCGGGCCTGCGCCATCATCGACGACGGAGATCCCAACGGCGAGCTCAACTCCGCCGGCGCCATGGCCAAGTGCTTCGCCAGTGACGTGGCCATGGAGGTCACCACCNNCCAAGATCACCCAGATCTACGAGGGGACCAACCAGATCCAACGCGTGGTGATCGCCAGGAACCTTCTGCGGTAAGGGTATTTCGTATCTAAGCGACTTCTCTGAGGCACGCTATTTCGCGGTAGACGCAGCGATAGCCGATTCGGGGAGCGGTCTTGCGGCGGGGGATGAGGTTGCCTTGCATGCGCCGCCCGCAGTGATGCGTTCCAGCGCGGTGTACACCGAACGCTGCTAGGCTCATGGCCGGATTGGAGCTACACTTGTCTAGCAGTTTTTGGTCGCGGGCGTCCGGGCGGGGCAGCTGATGGGGAAGACATTTCGCCGAATTGGCGTTTTGTGGACGACGACTGCGCTGGTGGTCGGAAGCGTCGTCGTGTCGATGCACGCTATCCCGGCCTTCGCGTCTTCGTCCTCGGCGCCGTTGACGAACACGGCCACGACGTCACTTGGTGACATCGGCCCGACCGCCCTGGTGGTCGACGACGCCGACCAGCACGTATTCATCGCGGGAGCGACCACCAACACCGTCGATGTATCAACCTTCGATGGTCAGATCGTTGACACGATCCCGGTCGCCGACCCGCAGGCCATGGTCATCGCCGGCTCCTCGCTATACGTTGATGCCGTTGGAGCGGGGACGATCGAGCAGATCGACCTGGCGACACTCACCGACGAGGGATCGCTCGTCGTCGGTCTTGACCTGGCCTCCACGCTGGTCTACGCCAACGGGGAGTTGTGGACATTCTCCGTCGATCCCGTCTCTAATCAGGATGTCCTCACCTCGATCACCCTGGATGGCGACGTCACGACCTATCCCGGCGTTACTTTCCCAGACGCGGATCTGTTCGCATCACCGGCGATTCCCGATGCTGTATTCGTCACCAACAGTTACAACTACCAATACACCCTCTACCGCGTTGATGTATCAGCAAATCCAGCCATCGCGACATCGACGACCACCGGGGGTGCGACCAACCTCCTGATCTCGCCGGACGGCACCAGGCTGATCGGCGCCCTGTCCCTATCAGAGGTGCCCGAGGAACTCGATCCCACGACCCTGCAGCCCGACGGTGTCACCTACCCCTCCTTCAGCGGGGTAGACGCCATCTCCTCCGGATCCGGTGACTCCCGCAGCCTCGGTCCGCTGTTTGCAGGAGGCGAAGAGATCGACGAACAGTATGCCCTCGACATATTCCAGCCAGGGAGGTCCGCGCCGGTACTCCAGCTAACAACGCCGGTTCCGTCGGCTTTCAATGATCCGACATTCAACGAGGTGGGGTTGGCGGCCGACGATTCGCGCATATTCGAGATAGTCATCAACCCCAACACCGAGCAACTCGAGTGGGACCTCGTCGTGCTTCCCTTGATCGGCCCCACCTCTGTGGCCGTGTCCGTCCCGGCGGGCACCAATCCTCAGGCGCTGACCGAAGGGGGGTCGGTGCCGGTGACGGCTGCGGTGACGGCGAACGGTGACCTCGGACCTCTGACCGGCACGGTCACGTTGTCGTTGGACGGGACGCCGTTCTCGACCGTGCCGGTACAGGACGGTCGGGCCACCGCCGATCTGTCGATTGACGCGGTGGGGCAGCACACGGTCACGGCTGCTTATAACGGCGACGCCGACAACACCACTAGTACCGGGTCTCTGTCGGTCAACGTCGAGGCTTCGACTTCGACTGCCCTGTCTGTCACGCCGAGTCCGGCCATGGCCGGAGGCCAGGTCACCTTGACGGCCAGAGTGAGCGGAGTTACGAGTCCGACAGGCAACGTGGAGTTCTACGTGGACGGGTCGGTGGTGACGTCGTATCCGGTCGGTGACGGTTCTGCGTCGGTCTCGGTACCCGCTCCAGAGGTGGGCAGCAACCAATTCCAGGCCGTCTACGAAGGCGACAGTACCGATTTCGGGAGCAGTTCGCCGACGGTGGACGACTCGGTGGATAGGTACCCCTCGACCAGCCAGGTGACCACGATCAGCCCGGTGGACGGGGCCCGCGGTGGGCGTTATCAGTTCGCCGCCTCTGTATTTTCCCTGTCCGCCAACGCCCCGTCGGGCACGGTCACCTTCTACGCCACCTCGGGATCGTCGACCACTGAGATCGGAACGGCGCCGACCGCCGAGGGTCAAGGCGAGGTCGACGGCACGTTGCCCGCGGGGTCGTACCATTTCACGGCGGTCTACTCCGGTGACGCCGACACCCTGCCTTCGTCGTCTCCTGCGTTCGCGGCCACCCTGCAGGAACCGGCCGCGACTACCACTCCGACTCCGACTCCGACTCCGACGACGTCGGGTTCGGGTCGCGGTGAGGGGTACTGGCTTACTGGTAGCAACGGAGCGGTATACGGCTTCGGGACGGCCGACAACTTCGGCAGTACAGCCAACCACACTCTGTCCAAGCCGGTTGTGGGGATGGCGTCTACGCCGGATGGCAAGGGGTATTGGTTGGTGGCGTCGGATGGGGGGATTTTCGCGTTCGGCGATGCCGGCTTCTACGGGTCCACTGGTGCGGTCCGGCTGAATAAGCCGGTTGTGGGGATGGCGTNNTTCAGCTTCGGTGACGCCACCTATCTAGGGTCCGAGAGCGGCCACACTCTCGGCGGCCCCATCATCGACATGGCCGCCGTCCCGAAGGTGGCCGCCCCCGCTCCCACCCCCACCCCGACACCGCCGCCGACATCTACGGCGACTGGCGGGCCGCCGTCGTTGTCGTCGGTGACGCCGGCTTCCGGTCCGACCAGCGGTCGCACGGTGGCGAAGATCTACGGGACCGATCTGGCCGGCGCCTCCGAGGTCACCTTCGGCGGCCGTCCGGCCGCCTCGTTCGAGGTGGGTGGAAGTGGTGAGATAACCGCGGTCAGCCCTCTGGAACCGCAAAACGACCCGACCGGGCCGCTCGGACAGCCAGGAGTGGTCGACATCCGGGTGACCGTAGAAGGAGTCACCTCGGCCACTACGCCGGCGGACAGCTACAGCTACACGACGCCCACCGCCTGCACCGACACCTGGGTCGGCGCCGCCGACTCGAACTGGTCGGTGGCCGCCAACTGGAGCACCGGATCGACACCGGACGCCTACGACTATGTGTGCATCCCCGCTGACGCCGAACACGTCCCTGTCCAACTCTCTACCGCGGCCGCCGCGGGCACCATTGACAACGGCGGCGGTCTGGCCATAACCGGCAGCCTGGTATTGACCGGGACCTCCACCGCAGCCACATCCACTTCGCCGGGACCTCTCGCCGTGACCGGGACCTTGCAGATCGACGGAACCCTCAACATGTCCGGGGCCCTGTACACCGCCACCTCGACCGCCGCGACCGAGAACCTCGCGGGGCCGGGCACCCTGACCCTCACCGCAGGCGGTGACTGGGCCGTGCTCGGCAACACCACCGTCGACGGTCCCACCATCACCGACGCCGGCCAGACCACCATCGCCAACGGGACCACCCTTGAGGTAGCCCGCGGCGGATTCAATAACTCCGGAGACCTGGCCCTCGATTCGTCGGCCACCATCGACGGTGATTGCCCGTACGGCTATCCACCCGGGGCAGTGGCCAACACGGGGACGATATCCCTGGAAGGACCCACGGCGACCATCGGCAACGCACAGTGCCCCTTAGCGGTAGACAACTCCGGGGCCATCGACTTGGGCAACGCGACACTGAGCGTCCCATCCGGTGGTGACCTCACCGAGTTGGCCGGATCCTCCATCACCGGTGCCGGATTGGTGACGATTGGCGACGGCGGCCGCATGTACGTCGACACCAACCAGAGCATCGCCAATCTCGACACGCCCGGTGGGACGATTGGCGCGCTGTACGCGGACGCACCGGCTGTCCTCACGGTTACCAACTCGTTCGTTTCCGGAGGCGAGATCGAGGCGAATCTGAGTGTCGCGGCCGGAGCGGCATGGGACATCGATTCGGGGACCGTCGCCACCAATGTGACCAACAACGGGGAGGCCACCGTCGCCGCCGGCGCCTCCGCGACCCTCGGATACCTGACGAACGTCGGCAGTCTCACCCTCGACGATGGCAGCGCCGTCTCCGCCTCCACGATCGTCAACGCCGGGACGTTATCGATTCCCTCGACCGCGACCGCGGAGGCCGGCATCACCAACGAGGGGAGTCTCGTCATCGCCGGATCTCTCAACTTGACATCCGGGGTTCTGACTCTTGAGCCAGGCGATACCGTCACCGCAACCGGAACGCTGACCATCTCCGGTATTGGTGGGCTCAATGTCGACACCCCAACGGTCGTCCCCAACCTCAATGTGAGCTCGTCGCAAGGTAGCGCTAACCAGGATATCGAAGGGAACTCCTCCCTTATGATCACCGGCACCTTCACATCCGGGGACGGTGAGCTCGCCACGTCGGCGATCACCGTCGCCCCCGGTGGTACATGGAACGTCACGGGATACACCGGGTTGGAAGGTGAGGTGACGAACGATGGGACGGCCACTGTGGCGAACCTCGCTTCCATCGGGATCGGACTACCGGTCACCGCAATCACTCCCGACTTCAACAACATCGGAACCATACTGATCGACAACGGCGGATCGATCGGGGGCTCGGCCGATTGCCAGGACCCTGAGTTCTACAGCACCGGGACGATCGAGTTGGCCGCCGGTGCCACGGGCGAGGTCGGCGGCTGTATCGACAATTCTGGGACCCTCGATCTCGGACCAACCTCGACGACCCAGATCCTGAACGTGCAGGGCACCCTGGACCTCAACGAGGGAACGGACCTGACGGGCGCGGGCGAGATATCGGGCCTCTACTACAACCTTGACGAAGGAGGTGTCCCGGCTTTCGGGACGATTGACCTCAACACCCCACTGTCTGTCTCCGACCTGGCCGTCTCGAATGCATATGTCGAGCTGAACGCTCCGGTCACGGCCCAACAGCTATCTACCAGCGGCACCATACTCTTCAGTGGCGTCGCCGCACTCACTGTCCCGCCGACGGGGGTCTGGGACGCCAACGGATCGACGATCGGGGATGCATCGTCGGCGAATCCTCAGGACGAGTCGATTACCAACGACGGCACGATCAACCTGGGCGTAGCCACCCAGCTGTATTTGGCCAACTTCACCAACAATGGAACGCTGACCATGGGGTCCGGCAGCGGGATAGGGGGCCAGTGCGAAAGCCCCATGCAGAACTTCGGATCCATCACCCTGGACACTCACGTAGCCGCATTCATCGGCAGCGATCTCCCAAGCGACGTCTCCGGCGCAAGCTGCCCAGAGTTGACAAACACCGGTCCTATAACCGTCGGCACCGGAACCCTGGAGCTCACTGCGCCGGTGTTCCTGAACGCTGGTTCCGCGCTGACGGGTGACGGCACCGTCGCCGTCGGGACCGATGGTGACATGGTGGTCGACACGCCCCTTACGGTTGCCAATCTACGGCTGAGGGGCGGGTCAGTCGGTGGTCCGGACGACCTCACTGCGACCGACACCATCGACTCGGAGCTCGGCCCCGCCGACCAGCCCGAGTTCGACGGGGCCGGCACTACCACGGTGGCGCCAGGAGGCCTCTGGACCATCGATTCCATCGCCTCGATCGGAGCTGGCACGGTGGATAACCAGGGCACGGTCACCTTTTCCTCTTACTATCCCAACTACGACCCGCCGTACATCGATGTCGCCGGCGATGCCCTGCTGATCAACAGCGGCACTATCGCCGCCAGCGGCCCCTTCACCGCGGACTGCGTCGACCAACCGGGAGGAGCCGGAGTGTTCGACAACACCGGCACCCTCTCTCTCGCCGGGGCGGGCAGCATCGGGATCGACAGCCAAGTCTGCGCCGCCACCTTCAACGACACGGGGACCATCGCTCTCGGCAGCGCTGAGGCCTCGCTGTACGGGGCTTTGAATCTGGAGACCGGGAGCACCGTCACGGGCACCGGCACCATCACCGTCCAGTCGGGCAGTCATCTCACCGCCAGCTCCGACGTCACCGTCCCCAACCTCAGCCAGGTCCCCGATGACGGACCAGTCACGAGCGAGATCGAGGTGGACGAGGGCGTGACCTTGTCGGTCACCGACCAGCTCGCCCTCGCTGACCTCCACCTGACTGCGCCAAGCGGCTCGGGATTCGGGCAGATCTCGGTTGGTGGCGCAGCCACTCTGGCCGGGAGCGCGTCGCTCTACCTCGATACGGGCAGCACGACCCCGGCCTGCGACACTTCGGTCACCGCGGTGACCGCGTCTTCAGTGTCGAACGGTTTTTCCATGGTGTCGGGTTCTTCTCTGCCGGCCGGCGGTACGTGGCAGTCGGCCACAAGTCCCACCACCGCCGGCGGGTACCTCGACTGCTGAGAAAGGGCATTCAGTCGGGTAAGGCCGCGTCGCGCTGCAACGGCTCCTTGACCTGAAAGATCTCGACTGGACTCGTTACTCGCTCGGCCTTGTGACTGTCTGGAAAGACATGCGAAGTCTGAAGGGTCCAAGAGGGCCGGACGGCCGCGATTCGTATATCCCAGTGGCGAGTTCGGATATACTAGGTCGCGTGACCAAGCGCTTGGTGGATATCGATGAGGAGGCCCTAGTAGCAGCGCAAGCAGAGCTGGGAACCTCCACCATGAAGGAGACGGTCAACGAGGCCCTTCGACGAGCCGCGATCACCCGCAGCGCTCGTGTCAAGGCAGCCCTTGACCGTCTCGGTCGACGCCGGCTTCCCCCCCGAGAGGACGCATGGCGCTGACCCATCTCATCGACACCACCGTCGTGTCCCGACTCGGCACGACCTCGGTGCGAGCGGTCGTCGAGCCATTGACCGATGCCGGACGGATCGGGAGGGCCGGTATCACCGACCTGGAGGTCGGATACGGAAGCCGTAACGCCCGGGAATGGGACCAGGACATGGCCGACCTGTCGATTTTCGAGCTGGTGGAGACGACCGCCGACCACGTGCGGCGAGCCCGTCAAGTGCAGCGGCTCCTGGCGTCTCGCAGTCAGCGAGGACGCAAGATCCCTGATCTGCTCATCGCGGCCGCGGCAGAGCAGGCTGGCCTGACGCTGCTGCACTATGACGCGGACTTCGACCTCATTGCCAAGGTCACCGGCCAAGCTTGTCAGTGGGTCGTGCCCGCCGGGACAATCGACTGACATACCGCACCCAGATCTACGAGGGGACCAACCAGATCCAGCGCGTGGTGATCGCCAGAAACCTTCTGCGGTAAACAGTTTTTGGTGTCTCGTCGACGTCTCTGAGACGGGCGATTTCGGTTCAATCCCCTACATCGGCATCTCCGCGGTCTGCGGAGACACTCTCAAGTTGAGTCGGTCGCCCGTCGATGACCGATCAGTGAGAGAGCGAGGACGCGGGACGGCTTCCGGACGGCTCGCGGTCGCGGCGTGGGCAACACAGCTCGGCCCACCGGTCCCCGAAACCGCGAACTCTCGGCATCTGGCGCATCTGGGTGCCATCACGTCCATCGTCGCCATCGTCTCCTACTTGGCGTGGCGTATCTCTTCGACCCTGCCACACGGCACCGCCAACCGCACCGCAGCGTGGATCTTGATCAGCTTCGAGGCCGCGGCCCTGGTCAGTTTGTTCGCCAAGACGATCGCCCTGTGGAACATCGACGCCCAAGCTCCGCCACAGGTCAGCGATGCGGTGGCGGGCAGTCGCCTGGTCGTGCTCATCCCGACCTATAACGAACCTCGCGATGTCATCGCGCCGACCGTTGCCGCCGCGTGCGCGCTGCAGCCGGCGCACGAGACGTGGGTGCTCGATGACGGTGACCGCGAGTGGGTGGCAGAGATGGCCTATGCGCTCGGTGCTCGCTACCTGAGCAGGGCCGTTCGCGACCACGCTAAGGCCGGCAACATCAATAACGCCCTCGCGATCATGGCGGACGAAGAGCGCGACGGGGCGGCGGCGGTCGAGATCATTGGCGTGCTCGACTGCGACCACGTTCCTCTGCCTACCTTCCTGACCGCGACGCTCGGCTGGTTTTCCGACCCGACCGTCGCCATCGTCCAGTGCCCCCAGGAGTTCTACAACAAGGGGGCGTTTGACGACGACGGCTTCACCGGAGAGCAGGGACTCTTTTTCAATGTGCTCATGCCGGCCCGTCATCATGCCGGCGCCGGCCCGTTCTGGTGCGGATCGACATCGCTGTTGAGAGTGGAGGCGCTCCGAGAAATCGGCGGCGTAGCGACTGAGACGGTAACAGAGGACATGCACACCACCCTCAAGCTGCTTCAGCTCGGGTGGCGTACCGTCTACCACCACCAGACCGTGGCGGTCGGTCTCGCGCCGGGAACGGCGGAGCAGTACCTGATCCAGCGGCGCCGCTGGGGTATGGGGGCCATGCAGATCCTTCGCCAGGAGCGCCTCTGGACGGCGAAACGCTGGTTGTCGTGGCGGAACTTCTACGAATACCTCACTGGCACCCTGTGGTGGCTCGAGGGAATTGCGACGTTGATGGTCTTCGGTATTCCACTTACGATCCTGGTGACCGGAGTCCAGACTTCGACGGCCCAGCCCCTCACCTTCACCGCGATCTTCGCCTCGGTGTTCTCCGTTCGTCTGTGGGGTGCGAAACGACTCCTGCGCGGTCACATCCAATGGCGCACGGCGTTTGCTCTGCGGGTCTTCCGAGTCCCGATCGGGCTGGCGTGCGCCTGGAGCCTCGCGTCGCGCCGGAGCCTGGAGTTCGAGGTGACACCGAAGGCCGGGGTGGAGGACAGGTATCGAGGCAAGGTCCCGAGGATCCTGTGGGCATTGACCTGCCTGACCGTGGGTGTGTGCCTGTACGCGGTCGCCGGCGTCCTGCACTTGGTACCGTGGCGCCCAACTCCCGCCTCGACCGTCGCGTCGGGCTTGTGGATCCTCTTGGCGGGCGTGGTGCTGGTCTGCGGACTGCGAAGGATTCGCTCGCCTCGGTTCGCGAGCACTCGCCGGGATGCCCCGCGAGTGCCCTTCGCGGCCACGGTTCGGGTGGACTCGCTGGTCAGCAAGCTGATCGACATCTCGGTCGGAGGTGCGTCGGTGTGCCTGCCTGCGGGTGCCGACCGGCCGTCAGGACAGGTCGAGCTGCGCCTACCCGGCGAGCCGCCGATCAAGATGGAGGTCGTACCGACCATCATTCGACGCGATGGCGACATCATCCTCTCTCTGCGTGTGGCCGAGGACGATTGGGAGTCGCGCCGACGACTCTCACTATGGCTGTTCCACACCCCCGAAGGCGCCGTTCCCGAGTTGCCCGCTGGGGTCCCCGTGGCCGCGGTGACGCTGGTCGGGACCTATTCCGGAGTGTCGCGACCCGGCACTATCACGACGATGACGACCCGGTCCGCCGACCTCGACGGCGAGGACTGGGCAGTTGTCGAAGAGTCAACAAGCGCCTAGAGCCCGACCAGGGCCCAGAGACATCGGGCCGTTCCCAACCACCAACACTTTAAGGATTCGCCATGCAGCAGGTGGAAACGCTCATCCTGGGCGCCGGACCGACCGGCCTCGGCGCGGCATGGCGGCTAAACGAACTCGGCAACACGGACTGGGTGCTGCTCGAGTCGGCTGCGACGCCCGGGGGAATGGCGTCGTCGGAGAAGGATCCGGCCGGGTTCATCTGGGACCTCGGTGGTCACGTGATCCATAGTCACTTCCCCTACTTCGATGCGGTGTTGAACACGGTGCGGGAGTGGCAGCACCCCCGCCGCAGCGGATGGATTTGGCTAGGCGGCACGTTCGTCCCTACTCCCATCCAGCGTCATCTCGGAGCCCTCCCCGACGAGCGCGGCTCGGCGGTCGTCGCCGAGCTGGCCGCACTGAGTAACCAGCCTGCGAACAACCTGTACGACTACTTCGTGGCGACGTTCGGGCCGACGCTGACAAATGTGTTCTTCTCACCGTTCAACGACAAGATGTGGGCCCACTCGGCGAAGCTCATCGATCACGCCTGGACCTCCCTGCGCTCTGGGTCGGGAGCTGCCAACATTCCGGCTCCTGCGCCGACCCTGATCTCGGAGAACCGGCCCGACGACACCTCGCAGTTTCCCTACCCGCGCTTCGGGACGGGAGCGATGTGGGCCGAGATCGCCGCGCGGATCCCGGCCGAGCGACAGCGTTACCGCACTACGGTCGCCCACGTCGATCTCGAGCGCCGTGTGGCCCACACGACCAGTGGTGAGGAGTTTGCCTTCGATCAGTGCATCTCGTCGATCCCGCTCCGCCGGCTGCTCGACTCGATGGTCGACGACTCCCACCTGCAAGCCAGAGCCGGCGACCTGCTCCACTCGTCGGTGCACGCCGTCGGCTTCGGCTACGAGGGCAAGATTCCTCCGCAGCTCGTCGGGGTCTCCTGGATCTACTCGCCCGAGCCAGGCACTCCGTTCTACCGCAGCACCGTGCTCTCCAACTACTCCCCGGCCATCGCGGGACCGGGCCGTTGGTCGATCCTGCACGAGGTAGGGACCTCCGCCCACCACCCCGTCGACACGACGACGGTGGTCACCCGCTGTCGGGAGGCGATGAAGGATTGGGCCGTAGCGGGCGCCCCCGTCAGCGTCTGGCACCGTTATCTGCCGTTCGGCTACCCGGTGCCATTCCTCCGTCGGGACGAGTTACTCCATCCGATCCTCTGCCGGCTCGAGGCCCACGGCGTGCGCTCACGGGGACGGTTCGGAGGCTGGCGCTACGAGTCGTGCAACCAGGACCACGCCTTCATGCAGGGCGTGGAAGCTGTCGACGCCAACATGACCGGCTCCCCGGAGCGTACCTTCTGGGCTGAACGCCCTCAGCCGTTGGCCTCGGCCGCCTCGGTCTGACCATCCGAGCTCCCTGGCGGCCTCGCTGTCGGGCCCCGGATCGGGCTATCCTCCGGCCGTGATCCTCAGGCCGCCACTGGGCAAGACCAGAAATATCCGAAAGTATTCATGGTGGCCCGACTGACTCTCCGATGGCTAGATGTGCAACCACTGCGATGGATACTTGTCGTCCTGGCCATGTTCGGTTGGTTACCAGGCTTGACGACCGGCCGGGGTCACGCCGCGACCCCTCCGGTGCACCCGAAGTTCGCCATCACCCCGCCCACCGCACGGGCCGACGCCGCGACCGCACGGGCCGGCGCCGCGACCGCTCCGGTCAACCCGAGGTTCGGTGTGACCCTGCAGGGTGTCCCCCAGACCCTGGCGCCCCTCACCACGCTGACGTCGTCGCTCGGCGTCACCCCTGGGACGGTGATGTGGTACGAGCAGTGGAGCTGGGCGGCGAACTTCCCGGCGGCCGAGGCGACCGACGTGGCCCGTCTGGGAGCACAACCCGAGATCACCTGGGAGCCGTGGAACCCCGCTGACGGGGTCAACCAATCCGACTATTCGCTTGCTTCGATCGCTTCAGGCGCGCACGACGCCTACCTCAACACCTGGGCCGAGCAGATCCGGTCTTGGGGTGGGACCCTACGCCTTCGCTTCGCCCAGGAGATGAACGGCGACTGGTATCCATGGGCCGAAGGGGTCAACGGCAACACCGCTGGTTCCTACGTTGCCGCCTGGCGCCACGTGTACGACCTGTTCGCGGCCGATGGGGTCCACAACGTCATCTGGGTCTGGTCGCCCAACGTCTCTTTCGCGGGTTCGACCTCACTCACGGACCTGTGGCCGGGTGGTGCCTCCGTCGACGCCATCGCCCTTGACGGCTACAACGTCGGCGACACCACCGGCTCCGAATGGCGGTCGTTCTCGGACATCTTCTCCTCGTCCGTCAGCCAGGTCGAAGCGCTCAGCACCCACCCGATCTTCATCGGCGAGGTTGGCAGTGGCGACGCTGGTGGCAACAAGGCGCTGTGGATCCAACAGATGTTCACGACCCTTCGGAGCTGGCCACAGGTTGAAGGCTTCACCTGGTTCGACTTCAACAAGGAACAGGATTGGCAGATCAACAGCTCGGCCTCTTCTCTTGCGGCCTTCCGGTCAGGTGTCGCCTCGTACGGCCTCTGATCTGGGCTCCGGCTTCTTCGGGTTCGCTCGCTAAAGCTCAGCGCTCTTTCGGCCGATACATACCTATGCCGGAAGGTGCGTACACAGACCGATGGCAGCAGATCCTGGTCGTGGACAGCGACCCCAGCAGTGTGGCAGCCACCGAGACGGCGCTCAACGCCGGCGGTTACCCCCACGTCACGATAACCACGGACCCGAATGAAGGCGCGGAGCTGCTGCGCCGAGGAACCTTCGATCTCCTCCTGACGGAACGTTCGTTCTCCGGCTACGAGGAGTTGGATCTCCTACAGATCGCCCACTCCTGCGACAAGCGCCTCCCCGTGGTGGTCATGACAGCCGACAACGACGTCGCCACAGCCATCGAGGCCCTTCGGCTGCGGGCGGCCGACTTCCTCGTCAAGCCCGTTGACCCTGGGGTGCTGGTCGAACGACTCGACAAGGTACTTCGCGATCGCAGTTCCCGCCGAGGTCGGGAAGTGGTCCTGGCCGTGGGCGCCCACCCCGACGATGTGGAGGTCGGCGCGGGCGCGGCGCTCTTGGCCCATCGAGCGCGCGGCGACCGGGTGGCTATCCTCATCATGTCGGTCGGTGAGCGAGGGGGTATGGCCCTTGTTCGCAAGAGAGAAGCTGCCGTGGCCGCGGATCTCCTCGGGGCCGAGCTGCTGCTCGGCAACCTCGAGGACACCCGGGTGCCCGATCACGGTCCATCAGTAGAGCTCATCGAGGACTCCATCGCCTGGTCTGGAGCCACCCGCGTCTACACCCACTCCGCGTCGGATCACCACCAGGATCACAGAAACACGCATCGGGCGACAATGATCGCGGCGCGGCGACTTCCACGCGTGTATGGATTCCAGAGCCCATCGTCGACCATCGACTACCGGCCCACTCGGTTCGAAAGCATCGACGACAAGTTGGCCCAGAAGCTGGAGCTCATCGCCTGCCATCGATCGCAGTCCGCGTCGCGTGACTACCTCGACGAAGATTTCATCGTGGCCACCGCGAGGTACTGGGGGCGCTTCGGAGCCAGCCGATATGCCGAAGCCTTCGAGGTGCTTCGGGACGTACAGGGCCACATCCTCCCCGCGACCGAGCACCGGGACCTGGCTGTTGCCATGCACAGCGAACCGGAGCCGTTGCGCCTCGCCGAGGCGGAACCGGTTTCGGCGGAGGAGTTTACCGAGGCGATCTGAGCCGGTGCTGCCCCCCGGCTCGTTGCCCACACGCGTGGTGGGCGCCGCTTCTCAAGAGGTCATGTGATGTCGATGGGGAGAAGGGTAGGTTTCGGGCTCCTGGCGGCCTTGGTAGTGGCCGGCGTGGGGGGCGGGGTGGTCCTGTTCAACTACCACGGCACCTCGACGGGCGGACGGGTCGAGAAGGCCCTAGCGGCCGGCCGTCCCTCCAAGCCACATCGACGAGCCGTCCACTCGTCGACTCCACCCAAAGAGTTGACCGTCTGCGGAGTACCTGTCCCGTCGACGGCTGCGATCCAACAGTCGACGTTCGCCGTGCAGACTTCCGCCAGCATCAACCCGACCTCGCCCACGGATTTCTCCAGCTGTGCGTTTCGGTTGAGTGTCCTCAACTTGAAAGGTGAGGGAGCCGACGAGGTGACCCTGGTTGTCCCGTACCAGCAAGACGGCGACACGACCTCGCTTATCGAAGCGGGCCCTATCACGCCAAGCCAGGCCAGCCTGGTGTCCGCGATCCAATTCGTTCGCAGCCTCGGCATGCGGGTCATGTTGAACTTCCATGACGACCTGGCCAACGGAAGCTGGCGCGCCTTTGTCAACGCGTCTGACCGCAGCACCTGGTTCGCAAACTACGGAGCCATCCTCGACCACCTCGGCGTCATCGGCGAGCAGGAAGGGGTATCGGAGATCTGCATCGGAACTGAGCTGTACGACATGACATCGACCAATGCCAACCCGGGGAATGGTCCAGCCTGGCTGCAGATGATCGCGAATCTCAGGAGGTTCTACAAAGGCGACCTCACTTACGGAGGACAGCGGCCCGGGGCCTACGAAAATGAGACGACCTCCCTGAGCTTCTGGCCCGAGATGAGTCAGATCGGTATCGATGCCTACTACCCGCTGGGCACGACCTGTGACCCCACGGTTGCGAGCATGGTGAGCGAATGGGAACAAATAAACACCGAATACTTCGAGCCTCTCATCGCCAAGTACCACAAGCCAATCCTGTTCACCGAGCTTGGTTTCTCCAGCGTAAACTGCGACAACCTCAACACCGCGTATTTCGGGAACGGCGGCTACTACCCGGGCAACGGCCTTTACGACGGAACCGTGCAGGCCAATCTGTTCGAGGCGCTGTTCGAGACGTTCGCGCCGGACAAGAATTTCGCTGGTATCAGCGTCTGGTTCTGGTACAGCACACCAGCGGCGAGCTACCCCGGCGACCTCAGCTACTCGACTTACAGGAAGCCCGCAGGTGACGTCATAAAGAAGTGGTTCGACTTGCTCGATCAACGCACTCCGAGCCAAGGAGAGGCCGGCGCATGAGGCGACCCGGCATTTAGCTCAACGTCAGGCGGCGGTCGTCTTCCGTAATTGTCCGACGAGGGCGAAGCTCTCACACGTAATTGTCCGACGAGGGCGAAGCGCTCACAACAGACCGTGTTCTTGCCGATGACAGATGGGTGAGAGCTCGATCGCTGGCCACTTTCGGCTCTCGACGGGCACCATTCGTGGTCGTAGTAGTGGTGGCAGCCATGGCGGCGGTGGTGGCGCCGTGGGCCTCCCGACCGGTCACACCGCACACGGGTTTCCTTCCCGCAGTGTTGGCCATGGTGGCTTGTTTCGACGTTTTGACGGCGTATCTGCTGCTCCAGCAGTTCCGGGCTCAAGGCGATCGGCGTTCACTGGCCATGGCCGGTGCGTACTCGTGGTCACTGGTGGTTATGGGCGGTTACGCTTTGGCGTTTCCTGGTTTGGTGTCGGCGCATCCGATAATGGCGACGGCGCCGTCGGTCGCGCCGTGGTTGTACGTGATCTGGCACACCTCCTTCCCGGTACTGCTGGGTCTGGCGTGGGCCCCGTGGCCCTCTCGCTTGACCCGAGCCTGCCGGCGGGAGCTCCGCCGGCGCCAGGTTTGGCTCTCCCAGCTGCTGGTTGTGAGCGTGGCGGCGGGGATGGTGACCCTGATAGCGACGTTCGGGACCGAGCTTCCGGTGCTCATCCGGGGCCTCGACACGGCTCGGATGACGACGCTCACCGCCCCGGTGTCGATCCCGGTGGTCACCATGTGTGCGGTGGGCACGGCGTGGGCGCTGCGCCGGCGACGCGGGCCGGAGCGGTGGACGAGCACCGCTATCTGGGTGTGCTTGGTGGACTTGGTGCTGACCTACTCCGCCGGGCACCGCTACAGCGCTGGGTGGTATGCGGGTCGCCTGCTCACGATGGTATCAGCTGGCGTGGTGCTGTTCGCAATACTGCGTGACACGAGCCGGGTGAAGGCCTCGTTGGTGGAGTTGGTCGAGCGCGAACACCAGGACGAGCGGCTGCTGCGCACCATGTTGGACAACCTCGGCGTGAGCGTGATCCTCAGCGACCTGACCGGCCACGTGCTGATGATGAACGCGGCGGCTAGGGCGCTCTTCCCCTCGGTGGAAACGGGGCGGGTTAACGCCCCGGTATCCTTGTTGACGGTCGGCGGGGAGGTCGTTGCGCCCGAGGATCGGCCCGCGGCGCTAACTATCCGTACCGGGATTGCCCAGCGGGACGCCTTGGTTGTCACCATCCAAGACGGTCACTCGAGCTGGCTGTCAGCGAACACCGCGCTGGTACCCGGGCCTGATGGCGTCCCCATCGCAGTTGTGACGGCGTACGCGGACGTGAGCGAGCGCGAGCGGGTCCGACGAGATCTCGAGGTTACGGCCCGCGAACTCGAGGCGGCCCGCGATGAGGCGGTGGCGGCCACCCAGGCCAAGTCGGCTTTTCTGGCCACCATGAGCCACGAGATCCGTACCCCGATGAACGCCGTTATCGGCATGACCGGCCTGCTCCTGGATACCGACCTGGACGCCGAGCAGCGCGAGTTCACCGAAACTGCTCGCGACAGTGGGGATGCCTTACTGATGATCATCAATGACATCCTGGATTTTTCCAAGATCGAGGCTGGAGATCTCGATCTGGAGGAACACCCGTTCGACCTGCGGGACTGCGTGGAGGGAGCGTGTGCGCTTCTGGCGCTGGCGGCTCACCGGAAGGGTTTGGAGTTAGTGACCGACGTGGGGCACGATTGCCCCGAGATGGTCGTGGGCGATGTCAGCCGGTTCCGCCAGGTGATCGTCAACCTGTTGACCAACGCCGTGAAGTTCACGGCTCGCGGTGAGGTGGTGGTAACCGTCAGCGCCCCGGTGTTGACCAACGCCGACGAACCGGCCGTGCGACTGGAGGTGTCGGTCTCTGACACCGGGATAGGCATCCCTGCCGACCGGATGCACCGGCTCTTCCAGCCATTCAGCCAGGTGGACTCCTCGACCACCCGGGTCTATGGTGGCACCGGTCTCGGGCTGGCGATCAGCCGGCGGTTGGCCCAGGCCATGGGAGGTGATCTGCAGGTCACCAGCCAGGTCGGGATTGGCTCGACCTTCACTTTTACGGCCGCGATGAGAACAAGCCCAGATCGGCGGGCCGCCTCCATGGGGCCGGCTAGCGGTGGCCTGGTCGGTACACGCGTGCTAGTGGTCGACGACAGCGCCACCAACCGCAAGGCGCTGCAAGGGCTCCTGCATGGCTGGGGGGCGGCCTGCACCGAAGTGGCGACACCCGAAGCCGCACTAAGCCTGGTTTCGGGCGGGGCGCGTTTCGACGCGGCGATACTTGACATGGAGATGCCGGTAACGGACGGCTGCCGACTGGCCGGGGCCTTGCGAGAACTCCCTGCCGGAGCGGGCCTGCCCTTGATCCTGCTCACCAGCCTGCCGTCCACTGTCGCCAACGAGCACCGGCGGTTGTTCGTGGCCACGCTGACCAAACCAGCCAAGAGCAGCGTCCTTCGGGAGAAACTCCTCGCCGCCGTGACGCCGGCCGAGGCCGCGCTGTCGTGCATCGAGACCGCCGGCGGTCAGCGTCGTCACGACGGCTCAAGCGCAGCCAGTGTCACGGCCGGGGCGTTGCGCATCTTGCTGGCCGAGGACAACGCCGTCAACCAGCGGGTAGCGCAACTGATGCTGGCCAAGCTCGGCCACCGCGTCGACACGGTCAGCAGCGGCCTCGAAGCCGTCGAGGCGGTACGCCGGGGCGCCTATGACGTCGTTCTGATGGACGTCCAGATGCCGCAGATGGACGGGCTGCAGGCCACCAAGATCATCCGGGCGGAGTTGGATCCCGAGCGCCAACCGATAATCGTGGCCTTGACCGCCGGGGTGCTGGCCGAAGATCGGGCCGCATGCATCCGATCCGGCATGAACTCGTACCTTTCCAAGCCGATCCGAACCGATGAGCTGGCTGCCGCCCTCGCCGTGCCCCGCACGGCAAGACAAGCGGGCTGATTCACCGTGCCGACCTGACAAGACACGGACCGAGATGACCCGGACACAATCCGTCGAGGTCGAAGGAACCATGCGCAGGTCCGGAACGACGGTGGTGGTACCGTCGACGAGGACATCGGATGAGCACAACAACGCTTCGGGACATCTCCGACAAGCAGGCGGCCGAAAGCCACTGGGCTGTTGAGACGCATGGGCTAACCAAGCGATTCGGGGAGAACGTCGCCGTCAACGCGGTGGAGCTTCTCGTCCCTAGGGGATGCGCGTTCGGCTACCTGGGTCCCAACGGGGCCGGCAAGACCACCCTCATCCGGGTGCTGCTCGGGTTGACGCGTGCCGATGCCGGCACGATGTCGCTGCTCGGATATCCCGTACCCAAACATCGCGATGCGGCGCTGGCCCGCGTGGGCGCCATCGTCGACGAGCCCCGCTTCCACGGCCATCTGACCGGGAGAGAGAACCTCGAAATTCTCGCCGCGGCTCGCGAATCGGCGGCGCGCCAACGCGTCGGGTCGTCATTGGAGCGGGTCGGCTTACTTCATCGGGCCGATGACCGGGTGTCGAAGTACTCCATGGGTATGCGCCAGCGTCTCGGCGTGGCGGCCTGCCTGATCGGAGATCCGCAGCTTTTGATCTTGGACGAGCCGATGAACGGACTCGATCCGGCCGGCATGCAGGAGATGCGCGCCATGATCCTGTCCCTGGTAGCCGAGGGCCGCACCGTGGTGTTGTCCTCGCATCTGCTTGACGAGGTCGAGCGGACCTGTGACGCGGTGGCTATTGTGGACCAGGGCCAAATCATCCGCCAGGGACCTATCTCCGAGCTCCTGGGGGGAGCTGCGCTCGAGCTTCAGGTGGAATGCTCTGAGCCTGACCGAGCCCGCTCGCTTCTCGAAGGCACCACGATTGGCGCCCGGATCGAGGTCGGCGAGCTGGGATTGGGAATCAGCTTGCCGGCGGAGACGCAGCGCGACGTCATAGCCGAGATCAACCGCATTCTGGTGGAAGGCGGGATCTCGGTGTTTCGACTCCAACAGATCCAAGCGTCGCTGGAAGCGTGGTTCCTGCAGGTCACCAGCCGGCTGGGGGCCTCGGAATGACGACTGTGCCCGACGTAGGCGCAGCCGCGCCGAGCCCGAGCCCGATGCCGACCCCGACCCCGTTTCCAGCCCCTGTTGGCAGCCCGCCTGACCATCGGGGATCGTGGATTCCCACCGGCGGCATGATCGCCACCAGATTCATGGAGCTGCGCAAACGGCGCGGTCTCATGATCGCCTTGATCCTGGTCAACGTCGGCATCCCTACCATCTTCCTGGCCATCCGGCTGCTGCTCCACGCGTTCGCGCCAAAGTCGTATGGGCCCGCCGGCGGCTACAACATCTACACCGGTCTGACGGCCGGCGTCATGTACATCTTTGGCTTCATCGTGGCCGCCACTCTGGGTGCCACGGCGGGGTCGATCGACCTCACCGAAGGGATGTTCCGGCATCTGGTGGTGACCGGCCGTTCCCGACTGGCGCTGTACCTGGCCCGGATTCCCGCTGGGCTGGGCATCGTCCTGCCGTTGGTGGCCATCGGCTTTACCATCGTCTGCGCGGTGTGCGTCTTCGCGGCACCCGCCACGATCAACTTCGACGGGGCGAACCTGCCTGCCGGCTTATCGCTGGCCGGCCTCGAGAGCTGGGCTGGAGACCACGCCAACACGGTCATTTGCAACTTCAACTACAACGGGTCGATCAATGTCAATGTCCCGTGCGCCAATGGTCCCGTCGTGCAGAGGGGTCCGGGCGGCCCGGTCATCAGCGGGACTCCGCCATCGGGGGCCGTCGGGCAGACGCCGCCTGCGGTGCTCAAAGCTCTGGCCGCACAGATCGCCGCCCAGGACTATTCGAGCTACCACTCCATATTCCGGTACCCGTCGGACTCGCTGATGATCCAAACCGGTTTGTGGATCGAGCTCGAAGCGACCATCGGGTTCATCGTGGGGTTGGGGCTCGCATCGCTACTGGGGCAGAGAACGGTGGCGGTGATCTTGCTGATCGTGCTCGAGATCGTCTTGACGCCAATCCTGTCCAGGGCACGCATCCCCCACATGTCGAACTTGCAGCGCTCGGTCGTGGGCCTGGCTACGGCCCATCTGGCGCCGGGCGGGATACCAGTGTTCGGCGGCGGCGGGGGAGGCCCGGGCGGGGGTCATGGGTCACCGCAACTGTTACCGGAGTCGACCACGGTGGCGGTGTGCGTCATCGTCGCCTGGCTGGTGGGCTGGACGATCTTCGGCGCCTGGCGCATGATGACCAGAGACGCCTGATAGTCTTCGGTCTACGCAACTGAAGTAGATTGCTGCTAGACGTACTCGAGGCACTCCGCCCAGATCCCGCGGCCTGGACAAAGAGCAGAGGCTTTAGAGGATGGCGACCGAACGTCAGCTTTCGTCGGTATTGAGCGAGTTCGCTCGCACCATGGTGACCGATTTCCCCATCCAGGGGATTCTGGAGAGCCTGGTGCAGCGCATCGTGGAAATCCTGCCCGTCACCGGGGCCGGCGTGACACTCATTACCCCGAACACCAATCCGCGCTACGTAGCCGCATCGGATGAGTCGGCTTTGCGTTACGAGCAGCTGCAGACCGAGCTGGGGGAGGGCCCGTGCCTGGCCGCCTACCGGACCGGT
>PMHH01000061.1 GCA_003156595.1 Acidimicrobiaceae bacterium | reverse complement strand
GCCATCGGCACGGCCGTCACCGCTCCAGCGGCGATCACCGCGGAACCAAAGATCCGGACCAAGCTGACCCGGCTAATAGACGACGAAGCGAACATCCTCGAAACCCCCCGATCACAACGTGTTTTGGCTTACTTAGTCACTTACTGAGATCCTTCTACCCGCTTACGCATACGGGCGTGTCACCGTTGGTATCGACCCAGCTGCCGTTCTTTATCGTTTGCAGGAACACACAGTTCGGCACGGTCGCGTCCTTCCCGGCGTTGAATGTCAGTGGCACCGTCAATCCGCCGAGAGTGGTGTCCTTGAGGGTGTCCAGACCGGCTATCAACTCAGTCGCCGTGGGGTCGGCGCCCAAATCCTTCGAGCCCGCCAGCACCAGCTCTCCGGAGGCCCATTGGATGGAAGCGGCCGGACCCACCGGGCTGCTCGGTGAATATTCTTTCATGGCAGTCTGGAACGCCTGCGTTGCGGGGTTGGAGTCGTCAAGAAAGGGGAAGGTGGTGGTGGGCAGGATCAGCCCGTTGAGCTGTGGAACCTGGTCGAGACTCGGGATGGCTCCCACACTGACCGTTTCGTAGAGCGGGTTGTAACCCTGCGCTGCGCAGTCCTGCGCCAAACGCTGGATGCTCCCGGCGTCCAGCACCATCTCCAACACCTGCACTCCAGCTGACTGCGCGCCGAGACACTGAGAAGTAAACGACGGCGAGGTGAGACTGGCTGCCGCCTCGTAGACCATCTTGCCGCCGGCTTGGGCCACGCTTCCGTTCGAGCCCAGTAGGGGTGTTATCTCGCCCTGGCAGAGGGGCGTCTCTACGCAGTAGACCGCTCCGACATTCTTCTTTCCCTCCCGGATGGCGGCCGGAATCCCGACCTCACCCAGGGCATCCATCTCCGAGCCTTCCGGGAAGAAGTTGGGGGCGGAGAAGTATTCCGGCCCCGCCATGTCGCTGCCGACAGCCGGGATGTGATTGGAGAGGAGGTACTGCTCGGATCCGGTGTAGTCGAGCACGTCCATGTTGCCGACCATGGCAAGCATGTGATCCTGCTCGTACATCTGTTCGACGTCGGTCTGATTGGTCGAGGGGTCACCACCCGTATCCCCGATCACGACCTGCACCGGGTGCCCATTGAGCCCACCGTGGGCGTTGGTGTACTTGGCCCATACTTCCAGCGCGGGAACGGCCGGGCCAAACAAGGCGCCGAGTACTCCGCTGTAATCGCCCACGTTGCCCAACACCACGGTCGACCCCGAGGTAGCGGTCGAACCGCTACTTCCAGACGACGCGCCCGAGGAGCTACCGCTGCTGCCGCTGCTGCCGCTACTCCCGGCGGTCCCGCTCCCTGACGACGAGCCGCTTCCCGACTTGGAGCTGCCCGACGAACTGGTGGCCCCCGACGATCCCGTGCTCGCTGTGCCGCTGCCCACGCTCGCCGCGGCACCGGTAGATCCAGCCCCGGTCCCGCTGGAACCCGCTCCGCCCGAAGTGACGGCACCTGATCCGGAGCCGGTCGTACTGCCGCCTGTAATGCCCGTGCTCGATCCGCCCGTGGACCCGCTCGCGGCAGCCCCAGTGGATTGCGAACCGGCACTGGACGCCCCCGAGCTGCCGGAGGCGGCGGCTTCGATCTGGCTCTGCGGCAGGCGGTTTCCGCACGCACTGAGGAAGGCCACCAAAGCAAAGCAGGTCACCACGGCGGCCACCCTGCGCATATTCCCTCCCCCAGACTGGGATCTGGGCATCACCGAGATCCTCCTTGTACCAACATACGACGCCGAATGGACGTTGTCCTTCCGGCTTTCTTCAAGATACCGCCCTTTCGGAGGCGAGGCAAGTAACATGTTAGTTAGCAGCCTCTACCCAGCTCGTCGCGGGTACGGCGTCGGCAGTCGGTCCGGTGTGATGACCGTCCTCACAGATGCCGTCATCGCCTACCGGCTTGTCGCATCGACCGTAGTTGCTGCCGCTCAGGACCAGATGTCCGCACCTGCCATCCGATACTCGGTCCGGCGCGGCTTCGCGCTCCACCGCGCCGTTCGCGTGACGGCGCTGTTTGGCCGCGTAGGGATCGCTGTCCAGCGTCGCCCTCCATTCCGCGACCTCCGGCGAGGTGAGCAAGGCAGGATCAGCCATCTCCCACCGGAACAGCTTCTCCGCGTTGCCGTGGCTGACCGCGGTAACCACGTCCTCGGGAATGCCGTCGAACACCTGCTGGTAGGACTCCTGCACCCGGGGGTACAGGCTGTCGGAGTGGGGATAGTCGGTCTCCGCCAGGATCCGATCAGCGCCGATGATGCCATGGAAGGTGAGGCCGATGGGCTCCTCGACCATGCACACGTACATGTTGCGCCGGAAGATCTCCGTAGGTGTCAAAGCCCCTTGGCGACCGGACCAGTATTGATGCCGGTCGAGCTGGCGGTCGGCCCGCTCCAAGACGGCGGGGATCCATCCGATGCCCGCCTCGGAAAACACGATCTTGATGTCGGGGAACTTGTAGCACACCGGGCTCAACAGCAAGTTGACAATCGACAAGATTCCGCCCACGTTCGCCAGGGTGATGGTGCTGGAAAGCGGTGCACTGGGATCCGGCATCGGTATATATCCGCTCGAGCCGATGTGCAGACAGACCGGCATCTCTGTCTCCTGGACCGCGTCCCACAGCTGATCCCAGTGATCGGTATGGAAGCCGGGCAACCCGTCGGGCACCGGGTTCTCGACGAAACACAGCGCCCGCGCGCCCTTGTCGGCTCCGCGCCTGACCTCGGCGGCGGCCAAGACAGGGTCCCAGACCTGGCAGATGATCATCGGCACGAAAAGGCCTGGGGGTCCACCTGGGCACCACTCCTCCAGAATGAAGTCGTTCCAAGCCCTCACGCAGTGGTCGGCCAGCTCCTTGTCTTTGAACGAGTTGAACAACATTCCTCCGAAACGAGGAAGGGTCGGGAAGTTGACGCTGGCCAGAACCCCTTGTGAGAGCATGTCGAGCGACCGTTCTTTGGGGTCGTAACAGCCTGGGATCATGTCGGTAAACCTGGTCGGCTCGAGGTTCCACTCCTCCCTCGGCTTTCCGGCGACGGCGTTGAGCCCCATGGTGAGGATCCGCTGATCCTCGTACACCCAAAACTCGCGACCGTCCTCCTCGACTACCCGCGGTGCGGCATCACGGAACTTCGCCGGAACACGGGAGCTCCATACGTCCGCCGGCTCGATGATGTGATCATCCACGCTGAAGATCTCGTACACGATCCCTCCTCCTCACGTCCCGCTGTTCGAAGGGCCGGACGACCCTGGATTCCTCGGCCCCCCACGGCAGAGTGAGATTGGAATCCGATTGACATTGGATTCCTTCTTTCTTATCATGGCCACATGCGGCGCCCACTGTCAAGGACATCCCCTGTCCCCACTGGGATAGCGGGGTGAAGGTCGAAGTAGACACACAGCGGTGTCAGGGCCACGCCCGGTGTCTCACCATTGCATCTGAGATCTTCGATTTCGACGAGGAAGCCGATCGGGCGGTGGCCCGCCCACCGTCTGAGTTGACCGGGATTCCGGCGGCCCGCGCGCTGGCCGCCGTGCAAGCCTGCCCGGAACAGGCCATATCGATCTTCGATGCCGACGAAGGTGCGGAATGAGTGCGGTGGGCGATACCCGCAAAGTGAACACCAGCTTCGACCACCACAGCTCGGACATAGCCGTCGATCCGTATCCGCACTACAAGAGCATGCGAGATCAGTGCCCGATCGTGTGGAGCGACGCCTACCAGGGGTTCTGGGTGTTCCTCGGCTATCAAGCAGTCTGGAACGCGTCCCGAGACGACGCCACCTTCTTGTCCAGTCCGCCCGGCGTTGGCATACCCGATTACCCGATTCGCCCTCAGATCCCGCTAGAGACCGACGCCCCGATGACCCAAAAGCTTCGGGCCATCCTGCACCATCACTTCTCGCCAGCCGCCGTCCAACGGCTCGAACCCACCATTCGGGAGTTGGCCAACGAGTTGGTGGACGCGTTCGTAGCCAAGGGGGAATGCGACTTCATAGTCGACTTCGCTCAACCGCTGCCGGCCCGCACAGTCCTCAGAATGCTCGGGTACGAGGAGCACCGCTGGGCCGAGTTCGTGGACTTGATACACACCGTGGTACACGGGGTGACCAGCGACCCCGACGGAGCCTTCACTGCTGCTTTTGCGCTCTACGAGGAGATCAAAGGCAACATCGCCAAACGAAAGGAGGAAGGCCTGGGCGACGATCTCGTCAGTGTGCTCCTCACCGCAACCCTCGACGGCGAACCCCTCGACGAGGAGATCGCCATTGATTACATCCTCCTGCTGCTCTTCGGCGGTCTCGATACGACTACCAGCGCACTCGGCAATGCTCTGGTCCGCATCCAGGCCCATCCGGAGATCCGAGACCAGTTGCTCGCCGACGCCAGCCTTCTCGACGACGGGATCGAAGAGTTCCTCCGCCTCGACTCCCCGGTCCAAGCCTTGGCCCGGACCCTGGCCCACGACACGGAGATGTGCGGTCAACATTTGAAGCAGGGGGATCGGGCTCTGTTGGTTTGGGCCGCGGCAGACCGGGATCCCGAGCAGTTCCCGGAGCCGGACGAACTTCGTCTGGACCGGACCGGTAACCGCCATGTCGCCTTCGGTGTCGGCCTGCACCGCTGCCTGGGATCCAACTTGGGCCGGACCATGTTCCGAATCATGCTCGAAACCGTGCTGGAGCGACTTCCCGATTACGAGCTCACCGACGATCCGGCCCAATACCGATTCGCCGACGCCAGTTCGGTATACGGCTTGCACCACCTCCCCGCCCGCTTCAGCCCACAGGCTCCGAGGCATACGGCGTCGCTATGAGCGGAACTTGATTTCCCCCTCGAGGAGATCGAATCCCCGCTCCAATGCTTCTATCACTCCGGCCCGGTCCGATCGGTAAACCCTCAGTGCGGCCCGAGCCACCCCGATGGCTGCCGCGGCCGCGACCTGGCACTCGACGCTCACTTCGGGATCTACTCCCCAGACGGCGCCGAAGTAACTGGCCATCATCTGCTCGCATTGCAGGTTGATCTCGGCGTAGCGTCTCTGCAGGGCAGGCTCGCTGAACCACAGGGCGACAGCCTCGTCTAGATCCTGAGCATCGGCGAAGTGAGGGATTTCCCCAGTGACTGCTTTGCGCGCCCCCAACCAAGGATCACCGCCCGCGTCGATGCCGCGCAGAAGCGCTGGCAGGGCCGTCATACGCTCAGGGATCTCCCCGAACACGACATCCTCTTTGCTCCCGAAATAGCGGAAGAACGTGCTTCGTGAGTAGTCGGCAGCGTCAACGATGTCGTCGACGGTCGTGTTCTCGAAGCCCCGCTCACGGAAGAGCTTTACCGCGGCGCGCGTGAGCTCGACTCGTGTCTGCTCCTTCTTACGCTCCCGCAGGGACGCAACCTCGACCACAGTTGTATATGGTACTCGGTCGCATCTGGTATCGCGTGGAAGCCGACCACGACTCCAGGCCTCACTGCAGGTACTTGGCCACCACCGCCAGGGCGCCGTCCGCGTTGACGGGCACGAAGTAGCCATCCTCAGATCTGATCTCACCCAGGTTGTCGTGGATGTCCTCCACCGTGGCCATCTGGTCCGTGCCCACGTACCACCCAGGCGTGACCACCACCGGCACCCTGGCGTACCAGCCGGCGGCGGCGGTGAAGATCTCGTGGGTCAGGGTGCACTCCCGCGACACGAGGAAGAGGGCCAAGGGGGTGATATGGGCAGCGTCGAGCTTGCTCGCCATGGGTCCGAGCAGCTCCTCGGTCATCCGGGTCCGGGCAATCGGCGCGATGCAGTTAGCCAGAATTCCGGACTTCGCTCCCTCGATGGCAACCGTATTGCACAGTCCCACCAATCCCATCTTCGCCGCCGAGTAATTGACCTGTCCAAAGTTGCCAAAGAGGCCCGACCCTGACGTCGTGAACAGGATACGCCCGTAGCCTTGTCCCTTCATGTGACCGAACGCGGCTTGAGTGACGTGGAACGCACCTCGGAGATGCACGTCGAGGACGGCGTCGAAATCCTCCGGGGTCACGTTGAGGAAGGACTTGTCGCGGAGAATGCCGGCATTGTTGATCAGGATGTCGACTCGGCCGAAGGCGTCGAGAGCGCTCTTGACGATGGCCGCCCCGCCCTCTCGGCTGGCGACCGAATCGGTGTTGGCGATGGCCTCGCCGCCGAGCGACGCAATCTCGGACACGGTGGCATCGGCCGGCGCTGATCCCGATCCGGTGCCATCCATGCCGCCACCCAGATCGTTGACGACCACCTTGGCGCCGCGCCGAGCCAGCTCGAGGGCATAGGTTTTCCCTAGCCCCCCTCCGGCGCCGGTCACGATGGCTACCTGCTCATCAAACGAGATGCTGCTCACGATCGCTATCTCTCATTTCGTCTCGAGTTTTCAGGAAGTACTGGTTGTGGACATCAGTCCACGAAGATCGGCATGACCTCTTCGGCAAACCGCTGCAGTGAGGCCTTGGCCATGGCTTGTGGCATGGTTCCGAAGTTGAACCAGCCCAGGAAGTAGTCGAGGTTGACCTCCTCCTGCAGGAATTGGAGTCGTTCGATGACCCGCTTGGTGGATCCGAAGGTCACGCCGTTCTCGAAGAGATAGTCGTAGCGGAGATCGGACATCTTCCGCTTGGTTTTCCTAAACTGCTCGTAGCTCTGCCCGCCGGACGCCTCGCCTTTGACCTCCTGCGGTAGCAGCGAGCCCAGCTTCTGGAAGTAGGCCATGCAGGACTCTTGCGGCTCGTCATAGGCAGCCTCATCGGTCTCACCGACGTACACCTGCTGCATGATCGGGAAATTGAAATTCGCGGGGTCGTAGCCGTTCGCGGTGAGGGCCACCGAATACCTGGCGAAGTTGTCCTTCACGATATTGAGCGGTGTGAAGTTCGGAGAGGTCATGATCCGCCAACCCTTCTCGCCGCCCATGTCGAAGGTGGTCGGGCTGACGCATGCCAGCCACAGCGGAGGGTGAGGGTTCTGGATCGGTCGGGGAAGGATCGCGATCTGCTGTCCGGAGAAGAACTCACCGTCCCAGTCGAACGGTTCCACCGACTCCCACGCCTTGCGCAGGAAGGCGATGCTCTCGTCGAATCGCCCTCGAGACTCGTCCATCGACTGGCCAAAGGCGGCGAACTCCCTCGGCTGGTAGCCCCGGCCGACCCCCAAATCGAGCCGTCCATTGCTGATCACGTCAAGGAAAGACGCCTCTTCGGCAATCCGGATCGGATTGTGGAGAGGGGTCACCACGACAGCGGCGCCGAGACGGATGCGCTCCGTCTTGACGGCGACGGCCGTCAGGTATTGCATGATGTTGGCCACGAGCCCATAGTCGGTGAAGTGGTGCTCGGCCACCCACAGCGAATCGAAGCCGAGATCCTCCGCCATGCAGGCGATCTCCAGATTGTCGCGGTACACCTCGGACTCGGTTCGTCCGCCTCCGCCGGACACCAGTTGCATGAGACCAAACTTCATGGCGCCACCTCCCTACGAGCTCCTCGTGAGCGATCCGGAGCCATGCTATGGGAGGCGCCCCAGGTCAGTCAAGTAACTATTTACAAAACTGGACGAGGGGCCTGGGTCTTCGTCTGTTCTCTTACGCCGGAGCCCCTGATTCGAGCCAGCCCAAGAGCATGAAGTCGGCGAGTTCGGTGGCCACCTGGGGAATGTCGATGTCGGCGCCGCCTAGGTTCGCGTGCAACGCGAAGGTGAGGTCGATTCCAAGGATCATCCGGGCTACCTCGGCCGAACTCGCCGGGTAGCCCGACCAGCCAGGTAACGCGCTGATGCTGCGGTCTAGGAAGCTCAGCACGATCGGCTCTAGGCGGTCTCGATAGAAGGCCCGCCCCGAGTCCTGGTCGGTAAACAAGGCCATGCCCAGCATCGGACCGGCCTCGATGACCAGTTCGAGCATCGACTGGTGCAGCGTCATCAGCTGATCCCGAGCGCCCGCCTTCGTCCTGAGTATCTCCTCGATCTCAGCCACCCGCGCGACCAACAGCGCTTCCAGGGTCTGCAAGACGGAAACATCGAATAGCTCCGAGCTGGAACGAAAGTGCTGATACACCAAGGCCACGTTGACTCCCGCAGCCTCGGCGATCTGGTGGGTGGATACCCCATCGCGTCCCGACCCGAGGAAGGCCTGGCGGGCGGCGTCAGCGATCTGGACCCGGCGCTCGGGGGACGAGAGCCGCTTGCGGTTCTGGCGGGGGCCGGTCGCCGTATTGCTCTTCCTGGGCGCCATGTCCTTGGTGCTCCTCCGAGGCTACGACCGGAATGGTATTCACATCGTAACGCGGGTCGCTTCCTTGACGGGCCCTCTCAGTTATGAGATAACTAGTCCCACCGTACTGAGATAGATCGTCTCATTACGTCCGCCGTCATCGGGAGGCACGCGTGGTCAGCATCCCTCTTACCTCCGAGCCAAGGCTCATCAGCCACCCCGAGCGGGAGGCGGACGTCGAAGAGCGACGGTTCCGTCCGGTGACGTTCTGGGCGCCAATCGGGGTGGCGTTCGTCCTCCTCGAGGCCTACGTGCTGGTGGCCTGGGTGGCCAAGGGACAGTTCAAGCCGACCCCGCCAGGTCCGACGCCGGTGCCTACCTACATGAAGGTCGTGGCCGCCGGCTGGCAGTGGGGCGGCCTGGCGGCGTTCGCCGCCTTCGTCTGGTTCGTGATGATCAGGCCGTGGCGGCGCGAGCGGCGGATCACGTTGGACGGACTGTTCTGCATCGTGTTCTTCCTCATCTACTGGCAAGACCCAATTTCCAACTACTTCCAGACCTGGTTCACGTACAACTCCTACTTCGCCAACTTCGGGTCATGGGCGAGCAACCTGCCGGGCTTCGTCGCCCCCCATGGCAACCGTCTGGCGGAGCCGTATCTGTGGGACTGGCCCATCTACGTCTACCTGGCGTTCGGCTTCACCCTCATCGCCTGCGCCGTCATGCGCCACGCCAAGGCCCGCTGGCCTCGAATGGGCAAGTTCGGCCTGGTCGCGATCTGCTTCGCATTCTGCTTCGGAGTCGACGTAGTCCTGGAGCCGTTGCTCATGCTGCTGGGGATATACAGCTACCCGGGATCGATCCCGTGGCTGACGATCTTCCACGGCCACTACTACCAGTATCCGGTAACGGAGGGCATCTTCTGGGGGGGCGCCTGGTGCGCCTGGGCGTGCATCAGGTACTTCAAGGACGACAAAGGACGGACGCTCGTCGAGCGTGGTGTCGACGACCTGCGCGTCAGCGATAAGAAGCGGACTGTCCTGCGATTTCTGGCCCTGGTGGCGGTCTGCAACCTCATCTTCGCCGGCTACAACCTCGGATCGGCGGTGCTCGGCATGATGGGCGGGGCGTGGCCGAAAGACGTCACCAGCCGGTCGTACTTCACCGATGGGCTCTGTGGTCCCGGCACTCAGTACGCCTGTGGTGGGCCAGCTGTCCCCATTCCCCGCGGGAACTCCGCTCACGTGGACCCGCAGGGCAACCTCGTCGGAGGGAAGTCATCCTCGCCGACAGGGGCTGGATAGCTTTAGTTGGTGGCCGGGCTTCCGTCAACACCACTTCGGCGGCTCGACGCGCGGGTAGAGCGAACCCGATCAGCCTGTCTGCAGGCCGCCCGGCTGCTCCTGGTCGAAGAGGGCTGGGAAGCGATCACCCAGGTGCGGGTAGCCGAGCAAGCCGGCATCGGACGGGCCACCGTGTACCGACACTGGCCAGATCGCCTGGCGCTGCTCAGAGATACCCTTGACGCCGAGCTGATCAACACCGACATACCTGTCACGGGCGACCTTCGAATCGACCTGACCGCCTGCCTGGAAGCGCTGCGGTTCGAAATGGTGGAGCGCCGCCTCGACCGGGTCCTGGCTACCTTGGTCGACCGCAGTATGTGGGAGCCCGAGATGCTCCAGATCAGGGTCAACCTCGTCAAGGCAGGAATATCACCGCTTCTGCGCATCCTGGACCAGGGCATGCAGAGCGGTGCGCTGCCAGCCAACCTAAACCGCGACGACTGCGTAGCCGGGCTGGTGGGACCGATCGTGTGGCATCAGATGATCTCGTCGCAAGGGGTATCGTCCGACTTCGTTGATGAGACCGTTGACCAGTTTCTCGCCCAGCACCTTCGGCCCCGACTCGTTCGGAAAGGGCGAGTAACGATTCCTACACGGCAGTAGCGTTGATGCGTCCCGGCAGTCTGTGGAGGCCGTACACGGCGGAGGCATCTTCAAATCGACAGTGGTCGGGGTCTTCCGTCAGCTCGAAGCGGGGGGTGCGGGCCAGGACGGTCTCGAGCATGACCCGGAACATCACGCGTCCGAGGTTGGAACCCAGGCATCGGTGGAGTCCGACACCAAAGGCGACGTGGCGGTTGCTGCCTCGCTCGAGAGAGAATTCGTCGGGATTGGCAAAGACCTCCGGGTCGCGATCGGCGGCCGCCCAAACCAGCAGGGCTCGGTCGCCCTTCTTCAACTGCTGGCCGCACATTTCGGCGTCGGTGGTGAGCGTGCGGGCCAACGCCTGGACCGGGGAGTCCAGGCGGAGGAACTCTTCCACCGCCGCGTCCAGCAAACTCGGGTCGGCCAGGAGCCGGGCCCGGATTTCGGGATGACGCTGCATCCGGACCATGGCGTTGCCGAGCGCACTAGTCGTCGTGTCCAGACCACCGAGGAGCAGCAGCAACACGTAGTCGATTGCGATCTCCTCATCGAAAGGTTGTCCGTCAATCTCTGATGCCAAGATCACACTCACCAAGTCGTCGCCCAAGCCAGCCGACTTCCGTTCCTCGATGTTGCGCTTGATCTCTTCGTAGAGGGTGAAGGCGGCGGTAAACGTTTTCTCGGGATCGCTCGTGATGCAGTGGACAAGGGTGTGGATAAGATCGACGAACTCGGCCCAGCGGTCCTCGTCGTAGCCGAGCATCCGTAGAATGGTTCGGGCCGGAAGTGGCTGGGCGAAGTCGACGATGAAATCACCCTCGCCTTTGGCGACAAGGGCGTCCATCAACTCGTCGGCCGTCTGGCGGATCGACGGTTCCAGCACCTTCACCGCCGCCGGGGATAGCTGATGATGGAGGATGGCTCGATACTTCTGCGTCATCGGCGCATCGGTTTCTAGCGGAATCTGCGGTCGGACCGGGTAATCGGGAATGGCCACTCCCGGCGGACCCGACATGAACGTGGCGTCGTCGCGAGATGCATCCCAGACCTGCTTATGGCCCAGAACCACCCAAAAGCCGTTGTAGGCCTCGCTCCATACGACCGGGCACTGCTCGCGCATGGCCTGATACGAAGGATAAGGATCCACCGCCAGTACGGGGCTGTGCTGATCGAAGTCCGTCACCACTCGTTGCGTCTCACCTGCAGCAGTCATTGAGGACCCTCGTCCTTGGAAACGGTTATGGCTTGCTCGGAGTCCGACCTGCAGCTCGTGGGCGGGTCCGGCAAGTGAAAGAGGTCAGCCATGTTCTGGCCCGTTATTTCAGCTCGCACGACCGGATCGGATCCTCCGAAAATCTTTTCGATCTCCGCCTGCGAGTTGGGCCACGTCCCTTCGAAATGCGGGTAATCGCTACCCCACATCAGCATCTTGCTGCCGGTGAATTCCAGCGTGGCCATGAGCGCTCGGTCGTGTTGGAAGGTGGCATGCACCTGTCTGCGCATGATCTCACTTGGCATGGCCGACAGCTTGGGTTTCGCCCACATTCCGTGCTGTCGGTAGCCCTCGTCCATTCGCTCCATCAATGAAGGGATCCACGACGCTCCACCTTCTACGACCATCACCTGGAGCTCGGGATATCGGTCGAGTGCTCCCGATGCCACCAAGTGAGCCACCAGGCGCTGAGCCGGAAAGAACGTCTCCACGTAGTTGATCACCGCTCCCCCGTCGCCCCGGGCGACGATCGGATCCGCTCCGGTTCCGACGTGGAAGCAGAGTCGCAAGCGAGCTTCTTCCAATGCGCCCCAAATGGGATCGTATTCTCGACTGTTGTATGGGCGGTGGGCAGGTGGAGTGCAGGGCAGGTTGACCGCTTGGTAACCGAGGTCCTTCACCCGGCCGATCTCCTCCACCGCCGTTTCTATCTCGAGCGTGGGGATGACGGCGGTACCGATGAACCGGGGCGACACGGTCATGAAGGTTTCGAACAGCCAGTCGTTGTAGACCCGGGACATCGCTGCCGCGAGCTCCGGATCCGTGCACATCGGAATCCACAATCCGAGCGAGGGAAAAAGCAATTCTGCCCAAATTTGCTCCTGCTCGAGATCTTGCAGGCGTTCGGCTGGCTTAGCGAAGCCTGGGGCGCGGACTTTGCCGGTCGAATCGACTCGGTTGCGACGAATCGCTATCCCGTCGGCGTACACGATTTCGAGATCTCCCTCGCGTACCGGCCGGATGGCCCGCTCTCGGAGCCGGGCGGGCATCCTCTCCTGCCACAGCATCTTTGGCTCTAGCACGTGCGAGTCTGCCGAGTTCACAACAGGCATGGGGCCACTTCCTCGCTAGGGCCGGCATCTGTCGATATCGAGAATAGTCGTTTCGATATGCGCTGTCAAAGCCGACGATCTAGTGTTTGTGGGGCGCATGACGATCGCTCAACAAGGGCGCGGCCGCAAGCCACAGCACGATGCCGACACCGAGATCGCTCTGCTCATGCGAGCGGCGATCAAGGTCATGCAGCGAAAGGACTACGCCGCCGTCACGGTGACTGACATCCTTCGCGAGGCAGGCTTGTTCACGAGGGCGTTCTATCGCCATTTCGATTCGAAGGACGCCCTGCTGGTGGGCATGTATCGCCTCGACGCAACGGTGGTTGTCGGCCGCTTGCGGGAACGAATTGCCGCGGCTCCATCCGCGAGAGCGGCCTTGGAGGCGTACATCGATGAGTACCTCAGTCTCTGGTGGGATCCCCGCAAATCCAAGCGGGCGGGGATCCTGGCCTCGGCCAGCGCCCGGCAGGCAAGCGGATTTGGCGAGGCAGAGCGAATCTCTAGAGCCGAGCTGGCGGCGCCTCTTCGCGAGGTCCTCGAGGCGGGCGTAGCCTCACAGGTGTTCGCTACGCCATCAGCCGAGCGTGACGCGGCCACCATCTGCTCCATCTTGTGGAACATGCGTCCGTCCACTGAGAAGAAGGAGACGTACGGTCGCGACCGAGCCAAAGCAGACGTAATGCGATTCGTCCTACCGGCCCTGGGCCTCCCCGAGTGAACATCGGGTGGGTCGCATCTTGACAACGGCCCTCGGGGGCATATTGTGACATCGGATGTCACAATTACGGGGCGGGGTCGATGGCTGAACAAATCCTCACGGGGATACGCATCATCGACCTGTCGAGGGATTTGGCGGGAGCAGTGGCGACTCAGCTACTGGGCGAAGCGGGCGCCGAGGTACTCAAAATCGAACCTTCCGGCGGGGACCCACTGCGAGGCTTTGCCGCATTCGCGACGTGGAATCGAGGTAAGCGAAGCGTCGTCTTGGACCTCGACTTACCCACCGACCGAGCCCGACTCGAGGTCCTCCTCAGACACGCCGACGTGCTGGTCCATGGGATGGGACCGATCGAGGCAGCCGCGTCCCGGCTAAGCGAGAGCGAGTTACGGGCCCAATATCCAGATCTAGTGGTGTGCAGCGTCACTGGATATCCGCCGTCCCATCCGGACGCCGACCGACGGGGACATGATCTTCTGGTGCAGGCGCGTAGCGGCCTGATGGACGAACAAATCGGTTGGCGCGACGGACCAATTTGTTTGCGCTTTCCGGGCCCGAGCTGGGCCGCCGCCTACCTTGCTGCGGCGGGTATCGTCACCCGACTCGACGTCCGGCACCGAACCGGACACGTCGGTCCCGTGCACACCAGCCTGCTGCAAGGCGCCTTGACGATCTTGTCGATGTTCTGGAACCGGGCCGAGAACCCTGTCCCAGAGCTCTTTTCGACCAAGTACGACGTCGGCCCTCATGCCGCGATGTACCGGTGCTCGGACGGCCACTGGCTGCAGATCATGAATCCTGGTGGCCGGAAGGCGCTGAGCGCCTTCGACTTCCTACAAACCACCCTGGCGAGCCTCGGAGAGCCGCCCGGCGAGATCGATGCGGCTCGCATGCGACGAGCCTTTCTCGCCCATAGCAGCAACCGGTGGGTAGAGGAGCTGCGCCGAGCCGACTTCGCAGTAGAGCTGGTGGCGCCGATCGGTGACCTCCTCCAACGGCCGGAGGTCATTGCCAACAATCTGGTAGTCGAGATTGACGACCCCACGTGGGGGCCGACCCGGCAAGCCGCTGCACCATTCGACACCGAACCTCCCTCCACTATAAGGAGCGCCGCCCCACTCCTCGGCGCCGACACCGAAGCAGTCTTCCAAGAAGCTCCCGCCGAGCGCCGCGCTCGGACCCGTCACAGCGGTGAACCGCCGTCGTACCCGCTGTCGGGTCTCCGAGTGGTTGACGTGGGTGCCTGGTTCGCGGGACCAGTCGTGCCGATGCTGCTGGCCGACCTCGGCGCTGAGGTCATCAAGGTCGAACCGATCACCGGCGATCCCATGCGCCCGATGGCCAACTTCTTCGCGGCGTGCTCGCGAGGGAAACGTTCCATCGCGGTAGACCTCGAGTCGCCGGCTGGGAGAGAGGTCCTCCAACGGCTGGTCGAGTGGGCGGACGTCGTGCACCACAACGTGCGTGCGGGTGCCTCGGCCCGGTTCGGAATCGACGAGGAAGGGATCCGCAAGGCGAATCCCGATGCCGTGTTCAGCCACGTGTCGGCCTACGGCAGCTGCGGTTCGAGCCGCGACCGCCCTGGTTATGACTCAGTCTTTCAAGCCATGGCCGGCTGGGAGGTTGCCAACGCCGGCGAAGGCAACGAGCCGCTCTTTTCCCGGCTCTGCACCATGGACGTACTGAGCGGGCTGGCCTCACTGGTCGCGACCCTTCTGGCCATATATCAGCGCTCGACCACCGGCCGCGGCCGGACGGCCAAGACCTCGATGCTCGGCGTCGCGACCTTCACCCAGAGCGAGACCGTGTTACTCGTTCCGACGCGAACGGTGGCGCCGTATCCCACGCTCGACGGAATGCAGACGGGGTTGCACCCGGGCTACCGGATCTATGAGGCGGTAGACGGTTGGATCGCGATCGTGGCGCTGGGGTCGGCCAGCATGGCCGCACTCCGCCGAGCCGCCAAAGTGGCGAGCGATAACGCCATTGCCGATGCGATTCGAGCATTCATGGTCGACGAGCTGATTTGGCAACTGGACCAGGCTGGCGTGGCGGCCGAACGCGTGCGCGTCGGCGCCATGCACGAGTTCTTCGACGATGAGCGCAACGTCGCGACCGGCCTCGTCTCGACATCCGACCACCCCATCTTCGGTCGCCTCACCCAACCGGGAGCCTTCTGGAGTTTCGGCGACCTGAAGCTCCGAATCGACGCCGCTAGTCCGACCGCCGGTCAGCACTCCTCCGAAATACTCGACGAGATGGGCTATTCGAGCACCGAGATCGACCTCATGGTCGAGCAAGGGGCAATAGGCAGATCATGATTCTGCCGCTTGGTCTCTCGCGTGGCTGGGAAAACGCACGAAGACGAGGATCGAGCCGAGAGCGGCAATCACCGCCGTGGTGATCAGCGCAGCAACCCACCCGGCGATAACACCGGTATGAACGACACCGATCCCGCTCCCACCGGTGAGGTGCCGTCTGACCGCGTTCAACCCCGCCGCCGGCGAGCTCCGAACCGCGGCTGCAACCGAAGCTGGCAATCCACTGGCGAGATGGCGGATTCCGCTGCGATAACCCGCATTGAATGCCGAACCAAGGATCGCGATGCCCATCGCGGCCCCGAACTCCCGGGCCGTGTCGTTGAGAGCTGACGCCACGCCGTGGTCCGCCGCCGGTAATGCCTCGATCACCGCCTCCGTGGGGGGGCCGTTGGCCAGGCCGACTCCCATCCCCATGAGGAAGAATCCGATTCCGATCGGCAGGAACGCCGAATAGTGCCCGACGGCAGCCTGCACAACCGCCGCACCCGCGGTAATCGCGAGCCCGACGGTGATGGTCGCTCGGCGGCCGAACCGGGCGGCTACCGTCGTGCTCATAGCAGAGGCAGGCACGACGGTAGCGCCGCCGGCCATCAGGCCCAAGGCCGCCTTGATGGGCCCATAACCCAGGACGTACGTCTCGTATTGAAAGGTGAGGAAGAACCAACCAAACCCCGCGAAGAAGTTGATCGATATGGCCGCGAGACCAGTACTGAAGGCGCGGTTTCGGAACAGCCGGAGATTCAGCAGCGGGCGGGGGTTCGTCGACTGCCAAAGGAGAAAGTCGAAGGCGGCGACGACGCCGACGGCCGCTCCCCCAAGCGTTACGCCGCTGGTCCAGCCATGCACCGGTGCTTCGGTCATGGCCAGCACGAACGCCCCGACTGCTAGACAAGATAGCAGTGCGCCTAGCGGGTCCAAATTGGAGTGCTCAGGGTCACGGGTTTCTGGCACCGCGACCAGGATGAGAATCAGGCAACCGGCGACCAGCACAGCTGTCGGAAGGAATGCCGAGCCCCACCAGAAGAACTCGATCGTGACGCCCGAGAGCATGGTTCCTACGGCCCCACCGAATGCGAAACTCGCCGCCCACATGCCGACGGCTCGGCCTCGCCGGTCAGCTGGGACGACATTGGTTATGGTCGCCAAGGTACCTGGAAACATCAAGGCGGCGCCGACCCCTGCTAGGGCACGGCTAGCGATCAGTTCTCCCGCCGACCCGGACACGCCGGACCAGAGGAGCGACACGAGCATGATCATCGTCCCGAGGACGAGGCCCCGCTTGCGGCCGAATCGATCGACGAGTGCACCGCACGGAAGGAGCAGGCCGGCCAGAACCAACGAGTAAGCGTCGCCCACCCACTGCAGCGAAGTCTGACTGGCATTGAGCGCCAGACCAATCTGAGGGATCGCGGCAGTGACGACACTCGTATTCGCGGAGACCAACAGTGCAGAGCCGCAAGTGGCCACCAAGATCCAGCCCACCCGGACTTGCTGCCCGCCCCGGCCGGGTGCTCCCATCGCACCCGGCACCATCTCTGGCATCAGTTCACTATCTCGTAGGCGACCGCTCGCGGCTGTCGTCACCCCCACCCCGCTCTCGAAAGACTCCGTGGTGTCGCCGACAGGTTCATGCAGTCAGGCACCGTAGGGAGTTCTAGGTGGCGACCGCAAAGCGATCGCCACCTAGACCCGGGGTTACTCGAACCTCCTGCTCAGTCGTGGCCAGGAAGGGGTGGAAGCTTGACCCCCTGAGGAACGATGATTTTGCCTTCAGGAGTGATGTGAATCGAATGGGGCTTAAAGATTGGGGTGCCCGGACCGGGACAAGCATATGTGGTACCGGGCCCGCACATTCCATCAGTCAGATACGGGCGGCTTTGCACGTCGGTGCTCCAGTTGTTGACTTGAGTGCTCACCCAGATCATGGGCACGTTATACAGCATGAATATTCCGTTGCAGATGCCATAAAGGGCGAGAAACCGCAGACCCCGTCGTGGTTTCGCTCCGGACCGGAGTTCGTCAACTCCGCGTTCCGCAACCGTCTGGCCCTTGTCATTCTTGAAGTATCGTAGACAGGCCCATACGGTCCACACTCCGCCCCAAAGGACGGGCTCGTACAGCGGGAACTGGTAGTAGTGTCCGGAGAATAGTGTGATGTCCTTACCCCAAGTGGCAGCATATACGTAGTAGCCAGTCCTCACGAAAATGCATTCGAATACCAGGTCCGACAGCGCCAGAAAACCGAAACAAACCATCACCAGACCGAATGTGCCGAGCCGGGGATAACGTTCCTTAGCCTTCCGCATCACATAGTTCGCTATCACTATGAAGAGGAAGACCCAGCCGGGATAAATCGGTCCAGATGCAATGAGCGGCTCTGGCAGAAGGTTCCCGTGCGGTGAAATCCAGCCGGGGATATTGGTTACCCAGGATCCGAGATTGAAGAAGTCGGCGTTATAACCAAAGTAAGGTTGGATGTAATTCGTTATAGGGTCTTGCCAATAGAGTAAGGCAAAGATGAGGAACAGCATGCCATCGAGACTTATATGCTTGTCCCGCCGCCACGGACGAACGACAAAGAAGTAGCAGCCGATAAGTGCGACAATGCAATAGAGGATCTCCTGGAAAGTCACGCCGAATTTCATCCAGCCCGGCTCTACGCTTCGACCCGCCGTCGATTCTTTTGCTTTGCCAGAGGTGATCCAGGTGACGATCACCCAGGTCTCGAGCACGGCGAAGAAGACCCCCATCGCCGCCCACAGCTTGATGGGTTTGAAGGTCCGTACTTCAACGTCGAGGGGGCGCGGTGCTCCCAAACCGACAGTGCCCTTCGTGGCTATGTTCACTGTGCTTCCTTTCACTTCTCGATGGGTTGCTTGAGTAGTCGCGGCACCACACAGTCAGAGTCGGCTTGCCGAGGGTCGCGGTGCGCATCTGCGCTCCCGACCGACTCGACCGCTGTTGTACTGGGCATCAACTGATCCTCCAGTCCAGACGATGGCCCGATTGGGGGGCCGCCGGGAGCATACACGTTTACCGCGTTGCATGTAAGGTGTAACCGCGTAGGCAACATTCGGGTATCGTAGAAGCACGCCCGTGCTAGCCTGCTGGACACGCCCTTCTGAAGAGAGGTGGTGGCTCGGACCGAGTAGAGAGGGACCCATGGCTCTGGTGGCGGAGACGCCGCGAAACAATCGCTACGCGCAGGACCCGCGCCTACGGCGCGAGATCTTCAAAGCTTCCGTTCGCTGCTTCAATCGATTCGGGCTGCGTCGTGCGACCATGGACGATGTCGCCGAGGAAGCCGGGGTGTCCCGCAAGACGGTCTACAACTACTTTGACAACAAGTCGGTGCTTGTCGCGGAGTTTCTCTACGACGAGGGCCGGAGGCTAAATGCTCGGGCGGCCAAGCAGATTGACTTCGACCTACCGCCCGCCGAGTTGCTGGTAGAAGCCGAGATGGCCTCGTTGACGTCGTCGCGCAAGAGTCCACACGTCGACATGCTGTGCAACCCCGACGCGATTACGGTTACGGCGGAGTTGGTGAACCATTCGGAACGGCTGGCCGAGATCCAGCGGGAGTACTGGCAGCCGATCTTCGCCCGACTCGAGCAATGCGGCGCGCTCGTCCCTGGTCTCGATTTCGCCGAAGCCGTGACCTGGATCACGTTCATCCACTTTGTTCTCGTCGCCAATCCGGCCACGTTTCGTGGCGACCCTGCGTTTACGCGGCGTCTTCTCCACCGCTATCTCATCCCCTCCATCCTGCGGCCGTCGTAAGTAGCAGACTTTTTGACCTACTGAGCGGCACCCGGTAGCCTTTGAGACAGCATGCCTCGTAAGATTGCGGTCGCCGCCCGGGGTTCGGCCGCCGACGGGCCGAAGGGCAATGCGGTGATCGTGCTGATCATGTGCGCCGCGGTCGGCCTCATCATCGCTAATATGGTGATCCCGACAATCGCCATCCCCGAGATTGGCCGGTCACTGCGTGCCAGTCAGTCCCAGGTGCAGTGGATCGGCGACGTCTACCCTCTCGTCCTCGCCGGACTGCTACTACCAGCTGGAGCGCTCGCCGATCGATTCGGGCGCAAGCGGGGCCTGATCTGCGGTTTGGCAATCCTGGCTGTGTCCCTGGCCTGGTCCGCCTACACCCCCAGTGCTGATCAGCTGATCCTGAGCCGAACTTTCGCAGGCGTCGGAGCCGCCTTGGCCTTTCCCGCGACACTGGCCACCATCACCAGCACGTTCGACGCATCCAAGCGGGGCGGTGCGGTAGGCCTGTGGGCCCTCAGCACTATTGTTGGAGGCTTCGTCGGCTTCCTCATGGGGGGCGCCCTCACGCAGTACTTCTGGTGGGGGGCTTCGTTCGTCGCTTGCGCGGTACTGGTGCTGGCTTGCTTGATCGTGACCGTGCTGATCGTGCCAGAGACGCGTGACCCTGCCCACGCCAACTTCGATCCGGTTGGGGCCACACTGTCGTGTGCAGGGATCGGTGCGTTCGTGCTGGCTGTCACCGAGGAACCTCTGAGGGGATGGTCGGATGATCTGACGGTCGGCGGCCTAGTCGTAGGGACAATCGGGTTGGTGGCGTTTATCGCCTGGGAGCTACGGGCACCGCGTCCCCTGCTCGACTTGCGTCACTTTCGTGATCGGTCGTTCGGAATTGCCTCGTTGACGATCTTCGTCATGTTCATGTGCGACTTGGGCGTCTTCTTTCTCTACTTCCAATACGACGCCGATGTCCTCGGATACGGCCCGCTCAAGAGTGCCATCCGATTTATCCCGGCGTGCGCGGCGCTGCTACCGATCGCTCCGCTCGGCCCCGTGGCTGCCCGTCGATTCGGGCGCCGCCTTGTGCTCAGCACGGCCATGACCATCTGTGCCGTGGGTTATTTTCTCACCGCCGTCGTCGGCGACGACGGCTCCTACTGGGCGTTTACGGTGTGTCTTGGCGTGTTTTGGGCGGGCGTCGCATTGGCCATGGGGCCGGCGACGGAGGCGATCATCGAAGCGTTGCCGCCGGCCGAACAAGGAGTGGCATCGGCGGTCAACGACCTGGCCCGAGAGCTCGGAGCCGCCGTAGGCATCGCGGTCATCGGCTCAGCGTTCAACGCCGGTTATCGCAGCCGGGTGAGCCACCTTCTGGGGCCCCGATCAGGTTCGATCGGGGCGGCGATCAAGAACTCCCCCACCACCGGCCTGCAAGCGGTCGCTCGGCTCGGAGCCGGCAGCCAACCAAGAATTGCGGTCATCCACGAAGGGTTCTTTGCCGGATTCCGGGCGGCCATGCTGACGGGAACGGTGGCGCTGGTCGCGGTGGCAATCTGCGTGGCGCTCCGGTACCCAAGCTCACGGCGAGTACCGGCACTGTCCCCCGTCGAGAACCACGCCGGACCCGGTGGAGGTACGGAAGAATGCCTCTCCGTCCCCCATGTCCCAGATCTCCACGTCTAATTGCTCGCCGGGGAATACCGGCTTGGAGAAGCGCCCGCTCACCGCCTGGAACCGATCGGGATCCGATCCGCACAGCGTGTGCAGCAGCGCCCGTCCGGTGAACCCGAAGGTGCACAGCCCGTGCAGGATGGGCCGGTCGAAGCCGGCCATAGCGGCCAGCTTCGGGTCGGAGTGCAAGGGGTTGCGATCGCCGGACAGGCGGTAGAGCAGGGCCTGGTCGGTCCGCGTCGGGTACGCAACCGTGTGGTCAGGCGCCCGCTCCGGCGCGGTGGCCACCGCGGAGCGTCCACGGTCGCCACCCCATCCGCCCTCGCCCCGGATGAAGACCGATGACGTCAAGGTGAAGATCTCTTTCCCGTCAGCAACGTCGGTGGACGTCGTCCGGGTGGACACGACCGCCCCAGAGCCCTTGTCATAGATACCCGTGACCGTGGCTTGGGCCCGAACCTGACCTGACACGGGCAGCGGCTTGTGCAGCTCGACTCCCTGCTCGCCGTGGACCAGCATGGTGTGGTCGAAGGTTCCGATCTGGGCCAGCGCCGTGATCTGGGCACCGAGCACTACCACGACGGGGAACGTCGGTAGGACTCGCTGCTCGATCCCGGTGGAGTTCTCCGTGGTGAACTCGAGCTCGAACCCAGTCGGATCCGCGACCCCCGCGCCAACCCCCAGGGCGTAGAGCAGGCAGTCCTTCGAGTCCCAACTGGCTTCGAAAATATCGCCAGTGCTGCCGACGGTGCTGGGATCGATGGGCATGGTTACACGTTCCTTTCGTAGTGAACCGTCACGTCAGTTGCCTTTGTAAAACGGACCGGGTTGACCTTGTCGTTGCCAAAGGCCGGTCGGATCGTAGGTCTTGGTCTCCTGGTACGGCCACGGCTTGGCAATGGTGCTGGCGTTGTATTTCAGGATGGCCATGGTGCCGATCGCCAGCAAGTAGGAGACCAGCAGGACAGAGGAGGCGATGGCGACTTCACGGGCTACCGGTCGGTGTCGCCAGAGGCGCAATCGTGCTCCCAGCAGTCCGCAGACGGTCTGACCTCGGTCATCCCGCCATAAGAACACCGTGGTCAGGCCGTAGAGCAAGATCTGGAAGAGCGGACCCCAGACGACGGGGAATTGCCAAGTATGGCCTCCGCCAACCAACGGACCTTTCAATTGGGTGTAGGTGTAGACCCCGCTCTTGATGAATACCAGCTCGGCCACCACATCTATCGCCGCGCCGACCGCGAAACCGATCAGAAACAGACCCCATAATGGGTGCCGGTTGATCCACGCCCGGGGGGTCACTCTTCGGGACGCATGCCGCCAGATCCCGAATCCAGCCAACCCGGGCAGCAGATACCACCATTGCCAGCCCGCCACCGCGGAGAGCGGCTCCACCGTCGGAGCAAGCGACACGTACGGCCAGTGGATTGGAAAGTGCAGCATCCGGGGGTCGTAGGCGGCCGAGTAGCCCCAGTTCGCCAGTGGGTCGGTGAGGCAGACCGCGATCCACAGTGCGAACATCAATATCAGGGCCGGATGGATGGTGCCCCGCCTCCACCAGAGCCAACCGAACGTCGCCCAGCAAGCCAAGTTGAGGACCAGGCTGAGGACCTCGAAGACCAACGGCCAGTTGGTGATCCCCAAGAACGGCGGGTGGGCACGAGGTACGCCGTCGTAGATGTAGGTCCCTACCGGATGGGGGTTGGCCAAGCTCGTTCCGCCGACCCCCGTCTGGGCGAAGCTGATCAGCACCGCGGCGAGGACGAGCACCGCGAGTAGAGCGACGACGAGGATCCTCGTCCGCCGGTGAAGGTCGTCGACCACCGGGGTCAGCGCAACGGTCTGCGTCATTGTCGAGTAACAAGTTACTTACTAATAGCGGGCGAATCAATCCCGCCCTCTTGCCGCCAGCGGACGCCCCGCTTCTCGACGATCAGATTCGAGGTGGGACGAAGCTGACACGCCAGGCGGACCACCACTCCCGCTTGCTGCCGCTTCCAGCGCGGAACCAGCTGCAGGCCCTGCTCTTCTTTGGGCGCCACGGGAGGAAGGCAGGGAGCCACGGCTTCGTCAATGCTGACGAAGCACGTTCCGCACTCTGCGTCTCCGCCGCACACCGTCGGCCACTTGAGACCCATGGCCTCGGCTGCTCTCATCAACGACGTCTTCTCCGGCACCACTACGTCGACGCCGATGGGCTCCACCCGCACCACGACGGAGCCCTTTACGGACGTGTCGACAGGACGCCGGTGTGGATCTGTGTCCACCTATCTGCTCCCAACACCCATCAGTATGCGGGTACCCGGGGCTGCCCTTTCCATCCGAGCATCTCAGCCAACTTGCGGTAGTAGAACTTGAGGTTGTTCTCCTGGTATCCGAAGCGGGGGCCGGAGAATCCTCGGCTCCGCATCCCTCGCCCCACTGCGAGCAGGTTGACCAGGTCCTGGTAGACGAGCTGACCCCAGCTCTCCAACGAGGTGTCCGCCACGTCTTCCACCGTCACGTCTGGTTCCTCCCCCAAGGGGTAGAACTGCATGTCCCAGTAGTCGAAGATGCAGCTCCGGTGGTCGTCGCCGTTGGGACGAAAGCGGAAGAACAGGCCGGTGCCGAGTTGCAACGGCCCGACGGTATTGGGGAACAGCAAGAATTGCTCCGGCGCCACCACGTCGGAGTCCGGCCACTCCGAGACGTCCACGCCCAGAGTCGCCATCTGGGTCCGCCGATAGCCGGCGAACATCGACCGGATCAGCTCGAGTCCTTCGTCACCGGGTGGGAACTCCATGTCTTTGACCAGATCCAGCAAGGCCAGATCATCCCCGCTCAGGACGCCGGAGTTGATGAGGTCCTCGAGCATGGTCATCAGAACATCCTTCGGATCCGGGTTGATCCCGAACCTCCTGCTCGGCATCGCCATCGTCTCCAGCCAGTTCGATGCCCCGAGAAGGGTCATGCCATTGTCCCAGCGCTCGTAAAGTCCGGTGCGGGTGTCGTCCATATAGCCGGCGAGCTGAGGATGGGTACCGAACGCGTGATAGCCCTCGTGGAACGCGTCGACTCCGACCTTCCAGTTGATAGGGAGCACGATGCGCTTCCATGATTTCAAGCGGAGCCGTTCCGGCAGGTAGCGGTCGACACGAGCGGGCATCGGGGCGATCGCCTCGCTCAGGGGTGGAGCGTCGCTATCCATGTTGACGAATACAAAACCGCCCCAGGTATCGACCTGGACCGGCTTCAGAGCCAAATCGACAGAGCGAATCGTCTCCGGCCGAAAGTCGAAGGGGTCGAGTATCTCCACCACATTTCCTTCGAGATCCCAGCACCAGCCGTGGTACCCACAGCGAAGGCGCTCGGCTCGCCCGCATCCCTCCTTGAGCTTGCGGCCTCGGTGCTGGCAGACGTTGAAGTAGGCCTTGATCGTGGCTGGCCCGGTGCGCACGATGAGGATCGTCTCGTCCACGATCTCGTACTCGAAGTAATCCCCGACCTCGGGGATGTCGTGTTCGCGGCACGCGATCTGCCACACGTGCGGCCAGAGATACTCCTTCTCGAGGTCGAACCAGTCCCGGGAGGTGTATACCTCCTTCGGGATTCGGTCCGGTCCGCACTCATCGTCGGTGAGTCGGCTGGCCGGACCATCCAGCTTGCTGCACCGCTCGACCACCTCGGCGGTCTTCCGGCGACGGTACTGGGTGTGGTCCTCCACGGCATACAGGTCGGTCATGGTTGCACTCCGTCCTCTGACGAGACGATATGTTAGACATAATACTAAACATCCGTCCAATCCCCCACCGAATCACCCCGGGCCACGGCGGCCGCGTCGTCGAGCAGGGCCGAATGCTCGTTGGCGTACATCCGGCGCTTGATGGCTCCCAGCGTGCCGCCGTCCTTGGCGGCCAGAGACGTAGCCAAGTCGAGTGCGGTTGTCGTCACTTGGTCCGAAGTGGCGACGGCGTCGACTATGCCAGCCGCATGGGCCTCGACTGCGGACCATCGGTGTCCGGTGAGCATTGAGCGGTGGGCGGCGGGCGGGGACAATTTGGCCTGGATCAAGGCGGACACTCCGTCAGTGAAGCTCAGGTGGAGATCCACCTCGGGGAACCAGAGCCGCCCCCGCTCAGAACTCATCACCCGAAAGTCGTGAGCGATCGCCAGCATGGCGCCCGCGCCTACGGCATGTCCCTGGATGGCTGCCACGCATGGCACGGGCAGCGTCAACATTCGGGCGAGTAGTTCCAGGAACAATCGTCCGATCGGCCGGGTCTCCTTGGGGTTGGCCTCCAACCAAGCCAGATCCAGCCCCGTACTCCAGTACTTCCCTGAGGCCAACGTGACCAAGGCCCGGGCACCCGGGCTCGACTCGATACGGTCGAGGTGCTCGCCGAACGACTCCATCCAAGTTGGCGTCCAACGATTCTCGTCCGAACCGAGGTCGAGAAGGAAAACCTTCCCTTGGCGCTCCAGGGTCGGCATGGGACAAGTAAACCGCAACGGGATGTACTCCGCGCTACCGTCTAAACTTTCGTCCAGCCCCTTCTTTGGACGGCGGGAAAGGATGACGATTGAAATCGGTGCCTGTCGAGATGGCCGACCGCCTTCGGGCCATGGCCCCCGAATTCCTCAGCGGTCCGGGCGGCGTCACCTTTCCCCGTGTGACCGAGGCGACCGGCATCCCCCGAGCCACCCTCTACTACTACTTCTCCGGCAAAGACGACCTGCTCTCTTTCCTTGCCGAGGACGTCATGCTCCGCTTCCTCGAGGCCGCGACCGCGGCCGCGGAAGGGAAGGGCACCGTGTCGGAGCGCCTCGAGCGAGCCCTCGTCGCGGCCATGTCGATCGGTGACGACCACCCGTCCATCAATTTCAGCTTCCTTCGGGTCCTGTCCGAAACGGGTTCGCTGGTACCCCGCCTCCTGGATCTTCAGAAAGTCGGGTACGGTCCGATCCGGCAATTGCTGCTCGAGGGTTGCCAGACCGGAGAGTTGACCATCGCCGACGTCGACTTGCTCCTGATCTCCCTGTTCGGAGCCCTTCTGCTGCTGGCTATCACCGAGCTGCCGAAGCAAGGACGGGTCCCCCCCGAGAGCACTCGGGCGGTGATCCGGGTTTTCCTCGACGGCATTCGGACCCGGCCGGCACCGAGGAAGCGAACCCCGCAGGCGCCCGCGAGCCGACGGCCGCCCAGCCGATAGGGCCGTGCCCAGCCGATAGGGCGCGCCTAGTGCTCGATGCCGATGCGCTGCAGCTGAAAGGCGCTGATGGCGTTGCCGCGCGCCAATTTGTAGAGCTCATCGTCAGTGAGCCCGGCTGACTTGGCCAGGCCGAGGAGCGTTGCTTGTGAATCCGGGAAGGTCGAATCGGCGTGGGGATAGTCGGTCTCGAAGCAGATTTGGTCCATCCCGACGGCGTCGCGGTTGCGCAGTCCGGTCTCGTCGTCGAAAATGCAACCGAACACCCGGCCGGCGACATAGCTCGATGGCGGCTGCTGGAGGCCCGTGTAACTGCGGGCAAACAGCTTGTCCGCTCGTTCCAGCACGAACGGCATCCACCCGACTTGCGCCTCGGAGTAGGCGATCTTGAGCCGGGGAAAGCGCTCGAGCGTCTTGGAGAATATGAAATCGGTCAGGGAGCCGAGCGCATTTTGGAAGGTGAGGACCCCGCTGACCACGAAGGGCGCATCCGGCGAGGTGGTCGGCATGCGAGATGACGATCCCACGTGCATACACAACATGGTGTCTGTCTCCTGACAGGCCTCGAACACCGGATCCCACCAGTGCCTCTTGTCATGCAACGACGGCAGACCGAGAGGATGTGGGCTCTCGGGAAAGGTGATGGCGATCCCGCCCTTGCCCGCGCAACGCCGTACTTCGACCGCGGCCAGGTCCGGGTCCCAGAGCGGGACGATGGTCGCGCCGAACAGCCGTCCCGCGCCCTCCCCTCCGCACCATTCGTCAAGCAGCCAGTCGTTGTAGGCCTGCACGCAGAGGAGGGCAAGGTCGTGATCGGGCGCTTCATAAAATGCCTGCCCGCAGAACCGGGGCAGAGTGTTCGGGAAGCACAGGGCCGCCTCGACATGGTTCGTGTCCATGTCGGCCAGCCGGTCCTTCTGCCGCCAGGCTCCTGGTCGGATGTCGTCGAAGGTCACGGCATCGAAGTCACGGCCGGTTCCGCCGACCGCGGCGAAGGCGCGCGTCAGCGGATAGAAGAGCTCCTCGTAACGCCAGACATCACACCAGGTCCCGTCGTCCGACTCGATCCACTGATCGAAACCTCCACCCTTACCCCGCGCTTGTCGCGCGATCCTCTTGCGCTCCACCCGAGGGCCCTGGTCGACGTACCGGCGGGGCAGGCGGGACTCCCAGATCTCGGCCGGCTCGAACACGTGGTCGTCCACCGAGATGATCCAGGGGGCAGGTTCGGCCACGAAGGGGATCCTACGGTGACTCGGTGAACCCGTCAAGTAAACAGTTACGAACTTCGGGTTTGCCCCGCGTCAATCAGCGTGGAGGCAGCGCCGTCGCCTTACGTGACCTCTTCGACTTCCCTGACGGTTCCGGCCTCAGCAGGCCGTAGTACAACACGTCTGCCACCTTTCGAGCGGTGCCGGTCACGTCGAGCTCGTCGTCGGTCATCGCCGCATCGAGCGCCATCCCGAAGTGCATCCCCCAGGCCGCCATGGCCACGGTGCGAGGGTTGGCATTGCGGTGGGACCAACCCTCGACGCTCCGCTCGGTCAGCTTGAACCAGGAGTTGAACAAGGGCAGGAGACGCCCGGTGAAGAATCGTCGCCCGACCTCGACGTTGGAGTAGAGCGCCACGCCGAACAGCGGAACGACCTCCTTCATGACCTCTATAAACCGGATGTGGCCCTCGACGAAGATTCGTTGACGGGTGTGTTCGTCAGCCGTGCCCAGGAGGTCGACCCGCGCGAAAATCTCGCTGATCAATGCTTCGAGCGGATCAAATATGGCGGCGGAGAAGATCTCCTCCTTGGAGGCGAAGTGACTGTAGAGAATGGCCTCCTTGACCCCGGCGGCTTCGGCGATCTGGCGGGTCCGCGCCCGGACCAGCCCCCGCTCGAGGAAAACCCGGCGCGACGCATCGACAATGCGCTGGCGCCGTTCGGCCGTGATCGCTTGCCGATCGTTGGCGCCTTCGGCCGTCGTGGCGTCGATCGGCAGCATGGTGCGAGGATAACGGCTGAGCGGGCAAAAGGCGTGAAAGGTCTCATCGGCATATTGTTTGAAGTACCTCGATATTGTCTGTGGTACATGACCGACCACCTACCCTCCGTCGACCTGTGGCGGGGAGGCGTCCGTGGTTGAACGACTCAGTGAGGTGGCTGCGGCCTCGTCGGCCGCGGACCGGATCCGGGCGATCATGGGCCACCAGGACAGGTACTCGCCTCGCCAAGAGGAGATCTTGGACGCGCTCGAAGCGATCTTTCTCGAGCGGGGCTTGCGCAAGACCACAGTCGGCGAACTGGCAGCCAGCGCGCGATGCTCCCGGAAGACGCTGTACGACCTCGCCCCGACCAAGGAGCAGATGTTCCTGCTCGTCCTCGATCGGATGTGGCGGCGATTGGGTGAGCGGGCCAGGGACGGGTTGGCCAGCGCTGGAGACGCGGCCGAGCAGATCGAGACGTTCCTGTCCGAGGGCATAACCATCTTCCGTCCTCCTTGGACGACCTTCATCGAGGACATCGAGGCCTACGGGCCGGCCCGTCGGCTGTTTGACGACCACGTCAACATCGGTCTCGATTTCGTCGCGGACCTCATCGCCAAAGGGATCGACGAAGGAACCTTCCGTCCGGTTGCCCCCCGGTTGGCCGCGGAAGTGCTGGGCGCCGCCGTCACGCAGGTGGTCTACCGAGAACACCTCGATGTTACGGCGACATCGGACGCCGAACTGGTCCGACAAGCGTCCGACCTGGTACTGCGAGGACTGATAGCCCAACCTGAAGCCGGTTCCGTGACACGGGGCCGGGCCCCTCGATCCAGTAGGAAACCGCGCCAGCAGGTACGTCGCTAGGAAAGTTGACATCGGATGTCTAGTTACATCCGATGTCGCGAGGGGCTACGGTACCTTCCATGGTTCCTGCGGCGGTGAGCGCTCCAGAGGTGGAAGATGCGAGCGACGAAGCCGGCTCGGATCACACTCGCTATTCACTTCTCGCCAGCGCGGTGGCCGGGCGCAAGCTCGCCGTGCGTGGCAGTGACATCGAGCGGGCGTACTCCGACGGCGAGGTGATCCACGTTCCGATGGCGGACGGCCCCGACGTCCTGGTCGCCGTGGTCATCCAGAGCGCCATGGCCGGCGTCGGCAGCTTCGAGCCTCGGCTGGCGGCGCGACTCCTGGGCCGGGCCACGCCGGCCCGCCGGTACATGACGCTCGAGGCCGCACGGGCGATCAACATGATCGGCCATTGTGTGCCCCCGACGGTGCGAACCGCGGTAGACGACCATTGGAATGGACGTCTGTCGGTGTCAGCGCACGAGTCGCTCAAGCGAGCGTTGGACGGGGAGCGGATACCACCCGCTCCAGAGCACTTCGGGGTAATGCGTCCCAGCAAATTGCTGCGCGGAGGTGGCGCGGCCAGTGCCACGTCGCCGACCGGGAAGGGGTCGCTTAGCCAGACGAACGACGAGTCACTCCCCGAACTCGACGACGACGAGGACTCCGACGAGTCGAAGATCCTCAAGCTGTTGTCGTCGCCGCTCAACTGGGAGAACCCCCTCTTGAAGATGCTGCGCAACCAGATGGGTATGAGCCGGAGACCGTCGCCGGACGACAACGGAGGATCGGCCGACATGCCGGTTGGGAGCCAGGCGGTCGCTGACAAGGTCGGCGCCAACGCCCGTGCGATCGCCGCTCCACCGGGTCTGGAGTTCCTCAACGCCGCGGAGCCGACAGGCGACTTCTGCTACCCCGAGTGGGATTGGCATCGCCGCTGCTACCGCGAGGCCTGGTGCCGAGTGGGCGAGTTCGATCCCCCGCCGCGGCCGGACCAGGCTGTGGACCACCCTCGGATCGACCCGCTCCTCCGGCGTCAGCTAGCTCGCCTGGGGTTGGCCTACCGTCGTCACGACCGCCAGGAGGAAGGCGACAGCCTTGATCCCGAAGCCATAACAAACCTGGCCACAGAGCTGGCAACGGGCGAGATCGAAGATCCCAGGGTGTACCAGGCCCGACTGCGCAGCGCCCATGACCTCGGGGTCATCGTGCTCATCGACGCCTCGGGTTCGACCGGCGAACGGCATGCGAGCGGAGACCCCATCTGGGAACGGCAGCGGATGCTGGCGGCGAACCTGGTGATGGCGCTCGAGGAAGTCGGAGACCGGGTGGCCTGCTACGGCTTTACGTCGCGGGGCCGCAATCAAATCCGGTTCTTGCGGGTCAAGGACTTCGAGGGTCGCCTCGATCAAGGCGCCCTCAAGCGTCTGGCAGCCATAGAGCCCGCCGGGTTTACCAGGATGGGCGCCGCCATCCGCCACTCGACTCACTTGGCCGCCACCAAAGCGGGCACCTCCAACCGGCTTCTGGTGGTGATCTCCGACGGGTTCCCGTACGACGATGACTACCAGGGCAGCTACGCCGAGCACGACACCCGTCGGGCCCTGTCGGAAGCGGTCGATCAGGCCGTCGGCTGCGTATGCCTAAGCGTCGGGACCTCGACTGATGAGGCCGCGCTCGAACGCTTGTGGGGTCATGTCAGCCATGTCGGTCTGCTCAGTCCCAACGACATGGGACGCCACCTCCTCCCCCTCTTTGGGTCAGCCCTGAAAGCGGCGAGCGGCCGGAGGCGTGATGAGCGGGGTAAGCCCACGTCCTCCCTGGGCCATTTCGCCATTTCTGGAAGGAGCTCGGCGTAGATGCATCCCGCCGCCATTGCCGACCAGAGCCCGGAGAGACCAGCGGTGATAATGGCATCGAGCGGTGAGACCGTGACCTATGGCGACCTCAACCGACGGTCCAACCAGCTGGCCCAGCTCTTCCACGACCGGGGGCTTCGCCCCGGTGACCACATTGCCATCATGGTGGAGAACCATCCCCGGTTCCTCGAAGTGGCGTGGGGCGCGCAGCGTTCTGGCCTTTACTACACACCGATCAATTCTCACCTGACCGCGCCTGAAGCGGCGTACATCGTCGACGACTGCGCTGCGAAGGTGGTGGTATCGAGCCACCGGCTGGCCCCGGTGGCCACCCGCCTCGACTCCGCCCTGACCCCGGCCGTGGCGGTCCGACTCATGGTCGACGGTACGGAAGCTGGTTGGGCAAGCTACGAGCGGGAGATCGCCGGCTACCCCACCGATCCCATCGAGGACGAGTGCGAAGGCGAAGCCATGCTCTACTCGTCCGGGACCACCGGCCGCCCGAAGGGCATCATGCGCCCGCTTTCACTGGCCCCGCTCGGCCAGGGCCTCGATATCCTGGGCGGCTTTCTCGAGCTGCTGGAGATGCAGGATGGCGCGGTGTACCTGTCACCCGCCCCGATGTACCACTCGGCACCGCTGTTGTGGTCCATGGCCGTGCAGCGACGAGGCGCCACCGTGGTCGTGATGGAGCACTTCGAGCCCGCCGCGGCACTCGCGCTCATCGAGCGCTTCTCCGTAACCCACAGCCAGTGGGTCCCGACCATGTTCGTGCGAATGCTCAAACTGCCGGAGGAGGAGCGGTCACGGTTTGACCTGTCGTCTCATCGCTGGGCGATTCACGCCGCCGCGCCGTGTCCCGCTACCGTCAAGAAGCAGATGATCGACTGGTGGGGACCGATCCTGTGGGAGTACTACTCGGCGACGGAAGGTGTGGGAGCTACCCACATCACCTCGGACAAGTGGCTCTCCCACCCTGGGTCGGTCGGGCGCTCGGTCCTCGGCACGATCCACATCCTGGACGACGACGGCACGCCAGTCGACAACGGTCAGGTCGGCACGGTCTGGTTCGAAGGAGGCGTCAGCTTCAAGTACCACAACGACGAACCGAAGACGGCGGGCGCTCACAACCAAGACGGCTTCGCAACGGTCGGTGATGTGGGGTATGTAGACGATGAAGGGTTTCTGTATCTCACCGACCGCAAGGCGTTCACCATCATTGCCGGCGGGGTCAACATCTACCCCCAGGAGGCGGAGAACGTCCTGGTCACCCACCCGAAGGTGCTCGACGCCGCAGTCATCGGAGTCCCAGACCAGGACCTGGGTGAATCCGTGAAGGCTGTGGTGCAGCCGATCGACTGGTCGGACGCCGGACCTGAACTGGCCGCGGAGTTGCTGGACTTCTGCCGGCAACACCTGGCTTCCTACAAGTGCCCCCGGTCGGTCGACTTCGAGCAGGAGCTCCCTCGGCTCGACACCGGCAAGCTTTACAAGCAGATCCTCCGGGCCCGCTACCGGGAGCAGAAGCCGGCCTCTGAGTACTTGACAGGGGATTCTGGTACTGCTTAGCTTTCCCTTAACACGCTCGTTCATCGAGCGTCCGCGCCACTGGGAGGGACGGATGGCCATCACGACGGATCGGGAGCCGCTCGTACTGCACGAGCAAGCGGTGACCGAACGAAAGACCCGGCCGGTCATGGTCTGGGCGGTAATCGGAGCCATCTTCCTGGCGATCGAAGCGTATGCGGTAATCGGCTGGATCGTCTCGGGCAACGCCACGGCCACCCCCCACGGAGCGACACCGATCCCAACCTGGGACAAGTGGGTGCTCGACGGGTGGCAGGCGCTCGGCGTCCCGTGTCTCCTGGTATTCCTGTGGCACTTCCTGGTGAAGCCGTGGCGCAAGGAAGGCCACATCACCACCGACGGCTTGCTGTGCCTGGTGTTTGGCACCATCTGGTGGCAGGACCCGATGTCCAACTGGTCCAGCGTGAGCTTCACCTACAACTCCTACATGCTCAACTTCGGCAACTGGACCCACAACATTCCCGGTTGGCCGCTCCCCCACTCGAATCAGATCGCGGAGCCGACGCTCTGGGTGGATCCGATCTACATCTACCTGGTCTTCGGCGCCGCCGTGGTGGGATCGGTCCTAATGCGCAAGATCAAAGCCCGGTGGCCAGAGATGGGAACGTTCGGGATCCTGTCGCTCACCTTCCTCACGTTCATGGTCTTCGATGCCCTCCTCGAGCCGATACTGATGGCGCTGGGCTTCTGGAGCTATCCCAGCACGGTCCCCTGGCTGACCCTGTGGCACGGCACCAGGTTCCAGTACCCCATCTACGAGGCCTTCTTCTGGGGTGGCGTCTGGACCCTGTGGGCGTCGGTACGGTACTTCCGCGACGACAAGGGTGAGACGCTGGCCGAGAGGGGCATCGACCAGGTGCGGGTGAGCGGGAAGAAGAAGACCGGACTTCGGTTCCTGGCCCTCGCCGGCATATGCAACTTCCTGTTCCTGTTCGCCTACAACGTCCCGATCCAGTTCTTCGTCATCCACCAGGCCAACTGGCCATCGAGTATCTCCAACCGGTCCTACCTGACCGACAATCTGTGCGGACCGGGCACCACTTACATCTGCTCCGGCAAGTACGTGCCGATCCCGATAGGTAACGGATCGGCTCATGTGACACCCACCGGAAGCCTGTTCTTGCCGGCTGGCAGCAAGCTGCCCGCTACCGTGCCCGAGCTCACGAAGCGGCCATGACCGCTACCGAGGAGGCCGACATAGTCAGCCACTCCGATGCAGCCGGCGGTGAGCCCTTTTACCTGCCGGTCGCGGAGGAAGTCGAGATCTTCGAATCCGCCTGGAAGGCGAAGCTCTCGGTCATGCTCAAGGGCCCAACGGGCTGCGGGAAGACCCGTCTGGTCGAGCACATGGCGTACCGCTTCGGGGTACCGCTCTTCACCGTCTCGTGCCACGAGGACATAACTACCGCCGACCTCGTCGGCCGCTACATCCTCACGGGCGGCGAGACCGTATGGGTCGACGGTCCCTTGACTCACGCGGTCCGCCAGGGTGGGATCTGCTACCTCGACGAGATCGTGGAAGCCCGCCAGGACAGCATCGTCGCCATCCATCCCCTGGCTGACCACCGCCGGGAATTGACCCTCGAGCGGCAAGGCGGCATCCGCCTCCCTGCCGCCGACGGATTCGGGCTGGTCGTCTCCTACAACCCGGGCTACCAGAGCGTCCTCAAGGACCTCAAGGTATCGACCCGCCAGCGCATGGTAGCCATCGAGTTGGGCTTCCCCCCAGCCGAGATAGAACGCAATATCTTGCTGCACGAGTCAGGTGTCGACGGCTCCCTGGCCGACCGGCTCATATCGTTCGGTCAGGCCATCCGTCGTCTTCAGGACAGCGACCTCAAAGAGGTGGCGTCCACCCGGACACTCATCGCGGCAGGAAGACTGATGGCCCATGGGCTGTCGCCTCGGCAAGCCGCCATAGCGGCCATCGCCGGTCCCCTGACCGACGATCGGGCTCTCCGCGACGGCCTCATCACCATGATCGACAGCTACCTGTCGGGAGTTTGACGCCGCTGCCCAATGTAATGTAAATAGTTACTTGACGGTGCGCACGCGTCGGCTCTAGGCTCGCACGACGACCGCTATCTGGGGGAGAACAATGGCCAAGTTCGGAACTGTCGAGGTCTACGAAGAGATGGCCAAGGCCCTGGACAACGACCCCGAGTGGGCGGAGACGGGCAAGGGCATCACCTACAAGATGACCTTCACCTACAAGGAACCGATCAACAAGGTCTTCTTCGTCAACTTCGACGAAGGGAAGATCACCGAGGTCCGAGAGGCTGGCCCTGACGACCGGTCCGTGGATTTCGATCTGGCGGCCGCACCCGACACGTGGCGATCCCTCTTGGAGGGCAAGACCAACCCCATGATGGCGATCACCAGGGGCAAGCTGAAGGTGGACGGCAACCTGGCCGCGCTCATGAAGCACATGAAGGCCTTCACCAAGGTGCTCGACGCCATGTCGGGTGTCGAGCTGGTATAACGCCACATGGCCCGTTCCGGTGACGCGGCGGTCCTGGATTCGCTTCGGACGCCCGCCGTCGCCCCGAGGTCTGGGCACTGGTCATGGCCGCAGTACCTCGCGCTCATCGGGGTGCCCGTGCTGTTCTGGGAGGCCTGGACGATCGTGGCCTGGGCTACGGGCCACCCGCACGAGGTCACCCAATTTCAGACCTCCGGATCGACCGACTGGATCGCGGCGCACATCCTGGAGGGACTCTCGGTCGCGGTAGCTATACCCGTCATGATCCACGTCGGGCGCGAGGTCATCCAGGAGCGCCGCCTGACCTTCGACGCCATGTTCTGCATCGCCGCAGCCACCATGTGCTGGAGCGACGTCGGTGTCAACTTCTTCGAGCCGACATTCCTGTTTAGCTCCAACTTCGTCAATCTCAACAACATGTGCGGACACATGCCGCTCGTTGTCAACCCCGACTGCGGCCGGGTACCCGATCCATTTCTGTTCCTCTTCCCCCTGGAAGCTTTCGGACTTCTCGGCATCGCCATCGTGGCCGAGCGGCCGATCCGGTGGGTCCGGACGCGCTGGCCGGGCATTTCTACAGCCAAGTTGCTCCTTTTGCTCGTGCTGAGCGGACTGGTCATCGACCTGGCGCTCGAACCGGTCTGCATCTCCCTGGGCCTGTGGAGCTATACGGCCCCGTCGTGGCTCTCCCTCAACGTCGGCACCGGGCTGCGATTCGCTTACCCCGAGGCTTTGGCCGGCGCCTTGTTCTTCTCGCTCCCGGCCGCGGTGCGAGTCTTCAGGGACGATTCCGGCCGTACCTTGGTGGAACGCAACTTGGAGCACTATTCGCCTCGGCGCCAGCGCGTGATCATCTTCCTTGCCCTCTACGCGGTCATGCAGTTCATCGTCTGGATCCCCGCCTCCGTTCCCGACTTCGCATACGGCCCCTACCAGTCCGCCTGGCCGAAGATTCCGGCCTACCTGCTCAACGACGTGTGCAACGCCCCGGGAGTCACCGGTACCCGATACGGGACCTGCCCCGGTGACCCGGGCTTCCGCCTGCCTGGCCGCCACTCGTTGCCCGGGCACTCCCCTTGAACCGAAAGGACACCTCTTGAGATGGGCTCACTCGACGGGAAAGTAGCGATCGTCACGGGCGCGGCCCGGGGAGTGGGCCGGGGCGAGGCCATGCTGCTGGCCTCCGAAGGCGCCGCGGTCGTCGTCAATGATCTCGGGTCGGAGCGGGACGGGCAGGGCCAGCAGGGCGGGCCGGCTGAAGAGGTGGTAAAAGAGATCACCTCTCTCGGCGGAACGGCGATCGCCAACTACGACGACGTGGCCGACTGGATCGGCGGCCAGCGTCTGATCGAGCAGGCCATCGAAACCTTCGGCCGCCTCGACGTGCTTGTCTGCAATGCGGGGATTCTCCGGGACCGGGTGATCTTCAACTTGGGCGAGGACGACTGGGACGCGGTCATGCGGGTCCACCTCAAGGGCCATTTCGTGCCGGTCCGGTTTGCCACGGCCTACTGGCGCAAGCGGGCCAAGGAATCGGGAGAGGCCGCAGGCGGTCGGATCATCCTGACGTCGTCGACATCGGGCCTCTACGGCAACCCGGGCCAGTCCAACTACGGAGCGGCCAAGTCCGGCATCGCCGGCATGAGCATTATCGTGGCCCGGGAGATGGCCAGGTACGGCGTGACGTGCAACGCCATCTGCCCCAGAGCTAGGACCCGTATGACCGAGGAGGTCTTCGGGGCCCCAGCAGACGGGGCCTTCGACGTATACCATCCAGACAACGTGGCCCCCTGGGTTGCCTACCTGGCCGGCGACGAAGCGGCCGACATCAGCGGGCAGACCTTCCTCCTTTACGGCGGGACGGTCGAATTGCTGCAGCCGTGGGTCTCGGTCAACAAGGTCACCACGGATGGGCGCTGGTCGGTCGATGAGCTGGCCAAAGCCAGGATCGAGCTCTTCGCGGGGCGCTCCACTGATCCGCCCCCAGTCCCCAAGGTCGAGTTCCGTATCGAGCAGCCAGCAGCGCGTTCATGATCCCGCTGCTCGAGGGAGTCCGCGTCTTGGATCTCTGCCGCCTGGGAGTGGCCGCGACGATGCGACTGGCCGATCTCGGGGCTGAGGTCATCAAGATCGAGGAACCCCCCTACGGCGACTATCTGCGAGGCCTGCCACCGATCTCTTCCGAGCACGGGATAGGTCTCTTTTACCTGATGCTCAACCGCAACAAGAAGAGCCTGGGCCTCAACCTGAAGTCCGACGAGGGACGGCGGATCTTCTTCGAGCTGCTGGCCACGTCCGATGTGATCGTCGAGCTATCCAAGCCGGGAACCTTTGAACGGCTCGGACTCGACTACGAGTCGGTGCGCCGGGCCAAACCCGACATCATCTACTGCTCGGTCACGGGCTATGGCCTCACCGGCCCCTACCGGGACCTGCCGTCGCACGGCATGAACATCGACGCCGCCGGCGGGCTGCTCCACATCGAACGGAATTCGGATGGGCGCCCGGAGATCGCCATGGCCTCCGCGCTGGGATTGGAGATGGGCGGGGCCAATGCCGCCCTTGCCGTCGCGGCCGCCCTGTATCGCCGGAGCGTGACCGGCGAGGGCACGTATCTCGACATCTCCTGCTGGGACGGGGCGGTGGCCGCCAACAGCGCCATTCCGCCGGCGCTCAACTTGGGACCGGACGACACGTTCGATCACCCGTTGCGCCCGGGAGGGCCCGGGCCCAAGTACAACGTCTATGGCACCAAGGACGACAAGGTGCTGCTCATCTGCCCGATCGAGAAGAAGTTCTGGGTCGCGTTCTGCCGGGCAGCGGATAAGGAGGAGTGGGCCGAACGGGGTTGCTACGACGGTCCCATGGACTACGGAGAGAGCGACCAGACCCTGCGGGAAGACATCGAAACGGTGATGCGCACCCGCACCCTCGATGATTGGATGCAGACGCTCCTAGCCGCCGACGTTCCCGTCTCCCCTGTCCTCGAACCAAGTGACCTGCCGGACAATCCTCACGCCGAGGCCCGTCAGATGTTCGCCCAGAGCGACGATCCCCGATACCAGGGCCTCCGCTTTGTCACGGTCCCGGTCCGGATGATGGGCGCGGAATGGAGCGTCGCCTTGCCGCCCCCTGTGCTCGGCGAGCAGACGCTCGAGATCATGAGGGGACTCGGCTACGACGAGGCGGCCCAAGCCCGCCTCAAGGCTGCAGGTGTGATCGCAGCAATCAGCTAGCCCAACTCGTTGCCGACCAGGGCCACAAAGCTCACGCACGCGCCGGGCCAGCCACCGAGATTGTGGGTGAGGCCGAGCTTCCGGCCCCGGTCGATGGCCTGCACCCGCCGCGCGTCGGGAGCTTCGCCCCGCAGCTGCAGCCAGCACTCGTAGAGCATCCGGAGGCCCGAGGCGCCCACGGGATGCCCGAAGCTCTTCAGCCCCCCGTCGGGGTTGACCGCCAGCTCGCCGTCGAGGTCGAAGGCGCCGGCGAGACAGTCTTTCCACGCCTGGCCCCGCTCCGAGAAACCCAGGTCCTCCATGAGGATCATCTCCGTCGGAGTGAAGCAGTCGTGCACCTCGGCCATGGCGATCTCGGCCCGAGGGTCGGTAACCCCGGCCTGGCTGTACGCATCAGCCGCGGTGCGCACCACCTCGGGGAAACTGATGTAGCCGTACTCGGGGTCCATCGTCCCTGTCGCAGGTCCGGCGACGAATGACAAGGCCTTGACATAGAGAGGCTTCTCGGTATACCGGTGGGCGTCCTCGGCCCTCACGATGATCGCCGCCGCGGAGCCATCCGCGACCCCAGAACAGTCAAATATCCCCAGCGCCCCGGCCACCAGCGGCGAGCAGGCGATGGTCTCTTTGGATACCTCTTTGCGGTATTGGGCCAGTGGGTTGAGAGACCCGTTGTGGTGGTTCTTCCAGGCGATGCGGGTGAAGACCTCTTTCAGCTCGGACTGATCGACGCCGTACCGATCCGCGTAGGCGGGAGCGAGAAGGGCGAAGGCGGCCGGGGGAGCGAGCGGGATATCGCTGCCGTCGTCGGGCGGGAAGCTTCCGGTCAGACCTGAGTAGCCGCTGTCCTTGAGCTTCTCCACCCCGAGCGACATCACCATGTCGTAGGCGCCGGACGCCACCGCGTAGCAGGCGTTGCGAAACGCCTCTGATCCGGTGGCGCAGAAGTTCTCCACCCGGGTAACCGGCTTGTAGTCGAGCTTGAGCGGCTTGGACAAGGTGAGACCGCTGATCCCCGATGAAGCCGTCCCGAGCCAGAAGGCATCGACGTCATCTATCTCGATCCCGGCGGAGGAAACGGCGAGGTTGGCGCTGTCGACGCAGAGATCGTCGACACCCTTGTCCCAATGCTCGCCGAAGGGGGTGCACCCCATTCCGATGATCGCTACTCGGTCGCGTATCCCGTTCGATGCCATCAGTTCTCCTCCTCCGCGCCCGTCGGCGTGACCGGCCGGGCCTTCCAGAAATAGTTGTGGATCCCGGCGGAGGTAAAGAGCCGCCGGAACGTCATCTCGACTCGGTCGCCGACCGCCAGCTTGGTCGGGTCGGCGTCGGTAAGCTCACATTGCAGCCGGCCGCCACCGTCGAAGTCGATCACCGCCGCCAGCACAGGCGGCGACGGCGAGTAAGAGAGTCGGTCTACCGTAAACGTGGCGATGGTGCCCGGCACATCGGCCAGGACTTCCGGCACCATCTGGTCGGTAACCCGGCACCGAAGGCAGACCCTGGCGGGCGGGAGGTGGCGGGTCCCACACGCGGTGCAACGGCTGGCGCTGAAGCCGAACTTCCAGCTCTCCCTCCGCAACGCCACCGGCGCCCCCAGCCGGTCGGGATCGGGTCGCCGGGGTGGCTCCCGATCGAGGATGCCCCGCCACGTGAGGAACGTGGCGTAGGGGAGGTCGCTTCGGCCGGTCGCGATCTGAGCGGCCACGGTGGTCCGCCTCCGGGTGGCGTAGGTAGCGATCTGATCCGTGGTCCGCCAGATCACCACATCGGCCCCGTCGGCCACCGAAACGGTCATGATCACCTGACCGGCCTCGGCCCGGTCGAGCACTGCGGCCAAGGCCAGACTGGCCTGGGCTGTGCCCGAGTTGCCGATGATGGGCGTCACGGTGTCGGCTGCGAGCGCCTCTGGTCGGGCTCCGACGCTCTTGGCCACCCGGCCGGCGGCTCGGGCGTGGGTGCCCGACACCAGCAGGTGATCAACCGCATCGGCGGTGATTCCGGCGACCTTGAAGGCCTCGGTGATGGCAGCCTCGGCCAGAGGGACAAGGGCGTATTCCCCGAAGCGTTCTTCCCATACCTGCGCCACCCGGGAACCTGGAAGCCGCCAGCGGTCGAGGAACTCCTCAGATGTCGACGCCGATCCGATCGGTTCAGCGATGACGTCCGGACCCTGACCGAACCAGAAGGCGCCGGCCCCGTCGCCTCCAGTGGTCTCGTCCGGTCCGCCCGGAAGGCCGGTACGCACGTCGGCAGTGATGACCAGCGCGGATCGACCAGCCGCGGCCGCGTCCATGCCAGCCTGCATGGCACCGTGGCCAGAGCGGACGGCGCCGGTGAAGTCGTAGGCGCCGGCGCCAGGCCGGAGGGAGAGGGCAGCGTGGATGGCTGTGGCGTTGGTCTTCTCGTGGTAGGCAGGCGAAGCGGTGGCGAAGTAGATGGCGTCCGGCGGGTTGGCGTCAGGCCGGGCTGCCATGGCGATTCGTCCTGCTTCGACGCCGAGGGTGGTGCTGTCCTGGTCGTAGGACGCCACCGCCCTCGTCCCCTTGCCTGCTGGTACACCAAGGGTGGCGGCGATGGCCGCTCGGTCCAGGCGCCAATACGGCACGTAGGTGCCGTAGGCGACGATACCTGTAGCGGTGGTGGGCAAGTTCAGCTCTCCTTATTGATGAGCGGGGGTTGGTTTGGGCTCAGGCGGGAGCCCGAGGACTCGTTCGCCGATTATGTTGCGCATCACCTCGTCGGTACCGCCGCCGATTCGGACACCCGGCCCGCCAAGGAACCACTGGCTCTCGTCGCAGACGAGGGTGCCGGCCGCGCCGGACAAGTCCATGAGCAAGCTGCCCATGGCCTGCGTGACCCGAACGAACGCCAGCTTCGAGATCGAACCCTCTGGGCCAGGGCTTTCGCCCTTCGAGATGGCGGTCAGGGCCCGGTAGCCGTTGAAACGCAGGACTTGGAGCATGATGTGGATGTCAGCCAGCCTTTGGCGGACGATGGGATCATCGTCTCGGCCCGTCCGGCGGGCCAGGTGTAGCAGGCCGCCCCAGCTTCGATACCCCGTGGTATTGCCGCCGACCGAGACCCGCTCGTTCATGAGAGTGGTGAGGGCAACCCGCCAACCCGCGCCTGGGTCGCCAAGGCGGCTCGTGTCCGGCAAGCGGACGTCGTCGAAGAAGACCTCGTTGAAGCTGCTCCCGCCCGTCATCTGCCGGAGTGGGCGGATGGTGACTCCTGGAGTGTTCATGGGAAGGACGAAGGCGGTGAGGCCGGCGTGCTTGGGCACCTTGGCGTTGGAGCGGGCCAGGAGGTAGCCCCAGTCGGAGTAGTGGGCGCCGGACGTCCACACCTTCTGGCCCGTGATGACCCACCCGCCGGACTCGAAGGAGGCCTTGGTCTGCATTCCGGCCAGGTCGCTCCCGGCCGACGGTTCGCTGAAGAGCTGGCACCAGACCTCATCACCGGAGAGGATTCGGGATACGTGGGCCCGCTGTTCTGGCGTGCCGTAGGCCATTATCGTCGGCGCGATCATTCCGAGGCTGATGAGGAAGGCGCCCCGCTCGACTTCGAACCGCTGCTCTTCCTCGGCGAAGATAAGCTCCTCGATCAGGGAGCCGCCGCGACCACCCCATTCTGTCGGCCAGGCGATGGCGGCGTACCCGGACTCGTACTTCGTGTGCTGCCACTCCCGGCAGGATTTCACCCAGTCCAGCTGCTCGGACTCGGTCCCCTCGTCCTCGAAGAACGAGACGATCTCCTCGGCATGCTCGGCTCGGCGGACGGCGTGCCGTTCGAGAAATCGGATCGCTTCGGCCCGGAAGGCGGCCTCCTCTGGGGTGTCGTGAAAGTCCATGTTGGTGTCAGCCGTGACCGCCGGAGCGGAGGCCGAGCCTCCGCTTCCAGTCGTGGGCGCCGAGCAGCCGGCTGGCCCGGCCGATCGCACCAGACTTCCGAGGCGACACCGGGAACCAGTACGGCTCCGATCGGAGGCTGACCCGTTCAGAGACCAGGGCCTGAGGATGGCAATATTTGAGTATCCCGCTGGCCCCGCCAAAGCGGTACCCAACTCCTGATTCCTTCCACCCCCCTTGGGGGAGGGTGAACTGGAAGAGGTTGGCGAGAACGTTGTTGATGTTGACCGCTCCGGCTTGGATCTGCTCTGCGACTTTCCGGGCCCGAAGCGGATCGCCGCTCCAAACACTGGCGCTGAGCCCGTAGGTGGAGTCGTTGGCCAAACGGATCGCCTCGTCCTCATCCCTCACCCGCATGACCGGGAGGGTCGGACCGAAGGTCTCCTCCCGCATGCAGGCCATGGTGTGATCAACGTCGACGAGCACGGTCGGCTCGAAGTACAGACCGGCCGCGGCCCGATGACCGCCAGTGGTCAACTTGGCCCCCTTGGACAGCGCGTCATCGACGTGGCGTTCGACGAGGTCCAATTGCGCGGAGGTGGCCATGGCGCCTACTTCGCAGACGAACGCGCCGGGTGCGTCGGTCCCCTGCCGGAGGGTCGCGACCTTATCGGTGACGGCAGTGACGAAGGCGTCGTACACCTGCTCCTCGACGTAGACCCGCTCGACCGAAATGCACAGCTGGCCCGAGTTCATCATGCCGCCCCAACTGGCGGCTGACGCAGCCCGCTCGATGTCGGCGTCGGCCAGGACGATCATGGCGTCCTTGCCGCCGAGTTCGAGGCTGCACGGTATGAGCCGCTCGCCGGCCCGGGCCGCGATCTTGCGCCCGGTGCGGGTCGAGCCGGTAAACATCACCATGTCGACGACGTCCACCACTGCGGCGCCGGTGGCTCCGTCTCCCGTGGCGCTGACCAGCACGGGCGGACCACCCGCCTCTCTCCAGCCTCGCACGGCCTCAGTCCACGTGATCGGTGCTACCTCGGATGGTTTGCAGATCACTGCCGCTCCGGCCATCAAGGCCGGAACGACGTCGAACACCGGGGCGCCGAGAGGCCCGTTCCAGGGGGTGATTATGCCTACGAGCTGATAGGGGCGATGACGCAGGGCTAGGCGCTTGGTGGCCCCGACAGGGCCATGCGGACGAACCCGGCGGGGGGCCAGGAATTCGCGGGCATGCTTGGCGTAGTAGTTGATGACCTCCACGGAAACCGCCGGCTCCATGGTGGCGTCGGCCCAAGCCTTGCCTGACTCAGACTGCACCATCTCGGCCAGCTTCCGGTCGTTGTCCAGGAACCAGTCGGCCCATGCTAAGAGCACTCTCGCCCGACCGTCGGGGCCAGCTTCCTCCCAGGCCGGTTGGGCTTCGCGAAGCTCGGTGGCCAAGTGCTTGACGTGGTCAGGCCCCAGGTTCGGCACGGACCCAACAATCCGGCCATGAGCCGGAGAGCGGACGTCGATAGTCGCTGCCCCGCGATCGCCGGCGAGGTCGGCCGATCTGGCCCTGGTGTCAGTCACTCGAGGGCAACGGCTTGGCGGTGAGGAGCTCCATCGGCTGGCCGTGACAAGAGAACCGTCCTTCTCCCTTCTTGACACAGATCACGGCAGTACCGCAAGAGTCGCATACGTAGCGCTTGCCCACCTGGTTCTGATCCATCACACGCTCGCTTTCGGTTGGCTCTGGACGCACACTGAGGCGACCAGCCCCTCGATCCGGTCGTCTCCGTAGCCCAGCTCGGCCAAGATCTCTCGGGTCTGTTGGCCCAGAAGCGGGCTCGGGCCCTTGTTGAGTCCGGGTGTGTCGGACAGATGGATGGACAGGCCGAACTCGCGGATCCATCCCCAGACTGGATGGTGCTGTTCGAAGACCCGCCCGGATTCCACCGCCCACTCGTCCCAAAGGAAATCAGGCAGGTATGGATCCTTCACCGCGACCTCGCAGGGAACGCCGTGGCCATCGAGACGATTGAAGGCCTCGTCGGCGGAGAGCTCGGCGAACCGCTGCTCCAAGAGGGCGGTGAGCTCGTCGTCTTGGAGGTGGGCCGATGAGGGGTCGAGTCCGAGCGCGGTCTGTAACCTCTGGAAGGACCGGTCGCCAACACAGGCCAAGCACAGCCAACCGTCATCAGCGGTCTTGTACAGCCGGTACAGCGGACCGATCCCCATCTGGGCCGGATCCATGGTGAGCACCTCGACCGGCTTACCCTCGGCATCGAGGCACTGCTCGCTGGCGGCGAAGAGGCTGGAGTGGAGCTGGGGGCTCTCTATGTACTGGCCCTGACCAGTCTTCGTCCGGTGCTCCAAGGCCATCAACACACTGACGGCGCCGAGGAAGCCGTTGTAGTAATCCTCGTTGCCTATCACCCGCTTGACCGGTGGGTTGCCCCGGCCCGCCCCTTGGTACAGCATGCCGGTAAATCCGGAAATGAGGGGAGCAAAACTCTTGAGGTGGGCCTTCGGGCCGGTGGAACCAAAGCCGGGCAGGAAGCAATAGATGAGGTCAGACTTGAGGGCCGACAAGCGTTGGTAGCCGATGCCGAGCTTGTCGGCCTTCCCCGGCCGAAGGTTGTGCATCACGATGTCGGCCGATCGGACCAGATCGTCGATCACCGCCCGTCCCGCCGGGGCCCGCAGATCGACGGCGATGGTCCGCTTGCCTCGCTGGCAACCCTCGAAGGGATCAGGCATGCCGCGCAGCTGGTCACCGCCGGGAGTCTCGACCTTGATCACGTCAGCCCCGAGATCGGAGAGGATCTTGGCCCCATAGGCGGTGGCGAAGAAGCTGGAAAAATCGAGGATCCGAACTCCCTCGAGCGCGTGCGCCACCCGGGGGCCCGGCTCTGGAGCCAGCTTGGCCGCGGAGGTGGGCGCCTGCGCCAACTTGTCGTTGTGCTGACCGACCGTAGGCGCCGGCGATGGCGTAGTCGCAGGGCTCCGCTCGAAGTGGATCAGCGGGCCGGCCTGGCGAAGTGGACCGAAGACCGGGTCATCAAGCTCGATCAGCAAACCGGCGTGGTCCACCTGCTCATCCAGGAGAGCTTCGGCGGGATGCAACACCGGCAGGGCCGCAACATCGGCGTCATGGAGCAGCTTGAGCCACTCGGACCGGGACCGGGACTTGAATGCTTCCGGTGCCTGGTGACGGGCGGCCTCGTACTCGTCGTCATCAAGGCGCACCGCCATCTCTACCCCTGGGATGGTGCGAACCTTGTCCCCGCAACCGAGGACGTCCATCGTCCGCTTAAACGCGCCGGGCCCCCCCGTGTGGACCATGATCCACTCGCCATCGCCACACAGGAATGGATCGGTCATGACCCGGGTGCGGCCAAAGCCCTTCTCGGTGCCCGACCGAGCCAGATAGGAGACGTCCTTCTCGTTCCACCACCAGTTCATGACGCTCAGGGCTACGGCCCCATCGAGCAGCGACACGTCCACCTGCTGACCGGACCCGGTGATATGACGAGCCCGGAGGGCGGCCAGGACACCGATGGTGGCTAACGATGCGGTTCCGTAGCCGATAGCCGGGTGGCCGAGGAATTTCGGTCCCCGTCGATGTCCCGGCTGCTCAGCCATCACCCCGAGCCGGGCCGCAACCAGGCAGTCGTAGCCAGGCCGGTCCCGCCACGGTCCGTCCTGGCCGTACGCCGACAAGGAGCAGTACACGAGCCTGGGAAACCGTTCGTGTACGACTTGATAACCGAATCCAGCCGCCGCGGCCCTGCCGGCTCCTGCGGTCTCGATCAGGACGTCGGCTCCGACTAGCAGCCCGAGCAACGATTCCAATCCGTCTGGAGTCGCCACGTCAGTTTCGATGCTCCACTTGCCTCGGTCCCAGCTACTCCGGGTCACGGACTGGCGGTCTGGACCGCCTCCTGGTCGCTCGATCTTGATGACTCGGGCCCCGTAGTCGGCCAGGAGCATGCCGGTCACCGCACCCGGCATGCCCCAGCTGACCTCCACGACCACGAGCCCGTCTAGTGGCCCTGGCATCGACGTCTCCTTTTCGGTCGTTGTCCCTCAGCCCTGCGTTCCGCCAGGAGCCTCCGTGGCTGCCGGTTGGAAGATGACCGACAGTGGGGCGCCGCAGCAGTTGAGATCGGCGTCACCACCCGTGGTGACCACCGCCTCGGCCCTGCAGGTGTCGCAGCGCAGGCGCGCGCCGACTCTGGCTCCCACTCCCACTGCATCTCCCCTTGAATCGGTCATCCAAACCTCAGCTTACTCGGAAGAAGCGGACTCTTGTAAACGCTTACTTACCTCTCCTTGGCCTGGATCAGCGAAAGGCCGGCAGCACTTCCTCGACGATCCTCGTCCTGGACGCTCTCGCCTCTTCGGGATCCATCTCGAAGCTGTACCCCACGAACACAAACTTGCTGATGCCCAGCTCCGCGATCTCCTGCAGGCGCTCGACGCAGTAGGTCGGCGGGCCCACGATGGCGAACGCGTCGACCACATCCTCGGTGAGCACCTTCGACTGCGGAGAATCGAAGGTCTGGTGCTTCTCCATGTCGTAGTTGTCCCGGATCGCGGTGAGGACGGTCTTCTGGGCTTCGGTCGCCGGCCCGCTCACCGTTCCGTACACCGACGACAAGTGGGCAAACGAGGCCACCGTCCCCGAGATCAGCTCCACCCCCCGAGCCTTGTCCGGGTGGCAGAACAGCGGCATATAGGCGCCATAGGAGATCCCGTCTGGGTCGAGGCCGGCGTCCTTGCGAGATGAGCGCGCCACATCAACGGCCCAGTTGAGCCGCTCAGGATTCGCCCCGACCGCAAAGCCGACTCCGTCTCCAACCCGGGCGGCCACCGCGATGGTCTTCGGACCGCTGGCTGCGACATCGACCGGCACTTTCGGCACGTTCGGGTCAAGAAAGTGCAGCCGGCTGACCTTGGGTCCAGACGCCAGGCCCATGGCGTCATAGGAAGAGATCTGCCCACCGCGCGAGTCGGCCTCGATGTCGAAGGGCACGTCCTCGCCCCTGAGGTAGCCCTGCAGGCGCTCCAGGTAATGACGGAAGCTCTTGAGTGGTTCCGGCCGCAGGCCGAGATGCGCCGTGGCCGAGTCGCCGGTCCCGATGCCCAACACAATCCGGCCGTCCGACTCCGCCTGTACGGTTGCCGCCGCGCACGCAGTCGTCGCCGGGTGGCGGGTGGCGGTAATGGCCACGCTCGTCGCCATCTTGATGGTCTTGGTCTGATGGGCTGCAATACCCATGGCGACGAACGGGTCTCCCGTAAGGTTCTGTGACTCCCCGCACGTGACCCCGTCCCAGCCCTGGGCCTCGGCATTCTGAGCCTGCCGGGCGAATTTACGGGGGTGGGCGTGACCGTAGGTCCAGAATTCTGGCTTCGTCATGCCGTCGAGTGTAGGGCAGCTCCGGGAGCAAGTAAATAGTTATAAAGCGATTTCGCCGGCGGGTGTCACGAGCCGAGTGTCAAGCGCACCCATCTAGACTTTTTACTAAACCCGGTTCTATGATCCGGTACTCGTCCGGGCGTAAGGAGGAGAGTTTCGATGGCGAGGGTCGTACGGCGCGAAGCCCAACGGAGGCCACCTCTGGTGAGCGCCCCTCCTCGCGAAGTCCGGTACACGTGGGTTCTCATTGCCATGGCTTCGGTGTCGGGTCTGATCCTCGGCAGTGTCGTCCTGACCAGCGCCACGGTCCCGGATATCGGCAAGGCCCTCCACTCCAGCCAGTCGCAGCTTCAGTGGGTGGGCGACATCTACCCGGTTGTCCTGTCGGCGTTCCTCCTACCATCCGGTGCCCTGGCTGATCGCTACGGCCGGCGGCGCGGTCTTGTTCTCGGACTGATCCTGCTCAGCGTCTCAATGGTGTGGTCAGGGTGGTCCCAGGATGTCGGTCAGCTGATCGCCAGCCGGGCGCTGGCCGGGATCGGTGGGGCTTTTGCTCTCCCCCCGACCTTGGCCACCCTGACCACGATGATGGCGTCAGATAAGCGAAGTCAGGCCATTGCCATATGGGTACTCGGCGGCATGGTCGGCACCTTCGTCTGCTTTTTCTTCGCCGGCGTTCTCACGGACTACTTCTGGTGGGGCGCGTGCTTCGTCGCCACCGCGCTGCTCGGTGTGGCCTGCATCGCGTTGGTCATCCTCTTCGTACCCGAGACTCGAGACCCCGCCCATGCCCGAATGGATCCGGTCGGGGTAGCACTCTCGGCCATCGGTATCGGCGGCCTAGTCGTGGCCGTCACCGAAGGGCCGATCGCCGGCTGGGACTCAGGCATGACCCTGGGCGGGTTCGCCTTGGCTCTCGTTGCCATCGTGGCCTTCGTGCCTTGGGAATTGCACAGTCCCAAGCCGTTGCTCGACGTCCGTCTCCTGCGAGATCCCATGTTCGGGACGGCCACGGCCACTCTCTTCGTCCTGTTCATCGCCGACTACGGCATGTTCTCCCTGTGCTTCCAGTACTTGGCCTACTACTTCGGGTACAGCCCCCTTCAGAGCGTGGTCCGGTTCCTACCCGCGACCATTGGCCTCGTCGTCTTCGCCCCCTTGGCTCCCATGGCTGTCCGCCGCTTCGGGCGGAGACTGGTCATCTGCACCGGTATCGACATCTGCGCAATCGGCATGTTCCTGGCCGCGACCTGGGGTAGCAACGGCCACTACTGGACTCTTACCGTCTGTCTAACGATCTTCTGGTCCGGGGTCGCCACGGCCCTGATCCCCGCCACCGAGACGATCATCGAGGCCCTCCCCCCGGCCAAGCAGGGTGTTGCGTCTGCAGTCAACGACATCGCCCGGGAACTGGGCGCCGCTATCGGCATCGCCGTCCTCGGATCGGCCTTCAACGCCGGCTACCGGAACGAGGTCACGCACCTCCTGCGCGGCGTGTCCGGCTCGGTCGTGGCATCCGTGCGCAGCTCCCCGGCGAACGGCCTCGTGACCGCAGCCCAATCAAGAGGAGACGGGGCCCGGACCAGGAGTGTCGTCCACTCCAGCGTCGTATCCGGATGGCGGGTCGCCCTCCTAACCGCCGCGGCCATAGTGGCGGTAGATGCCATCTTCGTGTACATCCGTTTCCCCCGTTCGGGGCAGGAGACCCAAGCCGCCCTTCTCCTCGACGAGAAGCTCGAACCGGCCTAGTTCGAGATCCCAAGTCGGCCGAGCTCGAAGGCGTGGATGGCGTTGCCCCGGGCGATCTTGTAGACCTGCTCGTTGTCGAGCCCGGTCCGCTCCGCCAGGCCGGCCAGGGTGGCCCGAGATTCGGGGAACGTCGAGTCGGCGTGGGGGTAGTCGGTCTCGAAGCAGATCTGATCGATGCCGATGGCTTCGTGATTGCGCAGGCCCACTTCGTCGTCGAATACCGCGCCGAACACCCGGCCAGGAATGTACTCCGACGGGGTCTTGGGTATACCGGTATAGCTCCGGCTCCACTGCCGATCGGCCCGCTCCAGCAAGTAAGGCATCCACCCGACCTGAGCTTCGGAGTAGCAGATCTTCAGCTCGGGAAAGCGGTCCAATGTCTTCGAGTAGATGAAGTCGAACAGGGAGCCCATGGCGTTCTGTGAGATCAAGACGGCAGAGACGGTGAATGGCGCATCGGGTGCCGTGGTCGGCACCTGGGACGACGACCCGATGTGCATGCACAGGACGGAGTGGGTCTCCTGGCACGCCTCGAACACCGGATCCCAGTAACGGTCACGGTTATGGATGGAGGGCAGGCCGAGCGGGTGGGGGTTCTCCGCGAACGAGACAGCGACCGCGCCCTTGTCGGCGCAGCGCCTGATTTCCTCGGCCGCGGCCGGAGGGTCCCAGAGCGGGATGATGACCGCCCCGAAGAGCCGGCCCTTGCCATCGCCTGACCCCCATTCATCGAGCAGCCAATCGTTGTAGGCCTTGATGCACAGAAGACCGAGATCATGATCGGAGCCCTCATAGAAGGTCTGCCCGCAGAACCGCGGAATCGTGTTCGGGAAACACAAGGCGGCCTCGACATGGTTGGTATCCATGTCNNCGGCAAGCCGTTCCTTCTGCCGCCAGGCAGAGGGTCTGATGTCGTCGAACACCACCACGTCGAAGTCCCTTAGCTCGCAAGCGACGGCTGCGTAGATGGCCTGCATCGGCATCCTGACCTTGTCGTACAGCCACACATCGCACCACGCGCCCTCTTCGTGTTCGACCCATTGGGGAAGCGAGCCGCCGCCACCCCGGCCGGCCCGCTTGACCTTCTGCCGCACGATCCGAGGACCCTTGTCCTTGTACTTCGCCGGCAGCCGGGACTCCCACAGGTCGGGAGGCTCGAGCACGTGATCGTCTACGGAAATGATGTCCGGAACGGTGATCGTTTGGGTGGCCACGGCGCGATCTTAGCTAGCGTCTCCCAACTTTGTAAACACTTACTTGACCACTCCTCAGCGGAGCCCGTAACGTGGGAACATGCTGCCCCTTCTCACCGGAATACGCGTTCTGGACCTGTGCAAGCTGATCCCGGGCGGGATGGCGACGGCCAAGTTGGCGGACCTCGGGGCCGAGGTCATCAAGATAGAGGAGCCACCTCTCGGCGACTACATCCGGGGGGTGCCTCCCCTGGTCAACGGCCTCAGCTACTGGGATCTCACCATCAACCGCAACAAGAAAAGCCTAGGGCTCAACCTGAAGTCGGATGGAGGCAAGCGAATCTTCTTCGAGCTGCTGCAGACTGCTGACGCGGTGGTCGAGGTCTCCAAGCCAGGTACGTTCGCCCGCCTCGGCCTCGACTACGAGTCAATGAAAGCGATCAAGCCCGACATCGTCTACTGCTCACTGACCGGCTACGGACAGACCGGCCCGTATATGAAGCTGCCATCGCACGGCAAGAACATCGACGCGGCGGCGGGACAGATCAAGGTACGGAGGACCGAGGACGGCCGGCCGAGAGCAGGCGGATCTCCCGCAGTCGGGATCGATCAGGGTTCGATGCACGCCTCGCTCGCCGTGCTAGCGGCCCTCATTCACCGCATGCGCACCGGGGAAGGGCAGTACCTCGATGTCTCGTGTTGGGACGGGGCCGTGGCAGCCAACAAGGCGCTGGGGACGGCCGTCAACTTCGGCCAGAAGGTGGCCCTGGATCCCTTCCAGCAAGGAGCCGCGACGGCGGGACCGAAGTACAACGTGTACGCGACCAAAGACGACAAGGTCATCTTGATCTGCCCGGTGGAGCGAAAGTTCTGGATCTCGTTCTGCGAGGTGGCTGGCAAATCGGGGTGGTCCGAAAGGGGAGAATGGAAGGGTCACATGGACCTGGGCGAGCGGGACCCGACCCTCGCCGACGACCTTAGCGAGGTCATGGCCACCCGGACCCTCGACGACTGGATGGAGGCGCTTCTGGCCGCGGACGTGCCGGCGTCGCCGGTACTACAGCCAGAAGATCTGATTGACAACCCGCACGTTCAGCATCGCCGGATCATCGTGGACAGCACTGACGAGCGATATCCCGACATCCGCTACCTCCGTATCCCGATCGAGATTCCGGGCACCGAGTTCTCGGTTGCGCTCCCTCCGCCGGTTCTCGGCGAGCACACGACAGAGATCCTGGGCGGCCTCGGCTACGACGAGACGGCTCAGCGGCGGTTGTCCGACGTCGGAGCTATAGCCGCCTGGTCACGGTGACGTTGGCGCCCGGTCGCGCTCGGCGACAGCACGGCTGACGGCAGCAAACATTTCGGCGGCGGGGACTGGATTGGCGTACTCGACCAGACGACTGACCAGCCCATCCCGGAACTCGAACAGTCCGATGTAACGGTTGTCGTAGGTGATGCCGCTGGTCTCTGATTCGAAGTGACTGCCGTATTCGACGATCAGGGCGTCGGTCGCGACCAACTCGTGGACCCGGATGATCTCGAAGCGAATCTCTGTGAAGTTCTTGAGCAGGAAGGAGTCGAGGCGGAGTAACCCTTCCCGGTCGAGCGGACCGGCGCCCTTGGAGAAGGGGAGTTCGACGACCACGTCCTCATGGAGGCAGGCGGCGTAACCCTCGAGGTCGTGAGCGGCAAGCGATCCGAAGAAGCGCTCGACCAGCACCGACCGCGTCATCGCTTGGCAAAGGTGACGCCGGCTTGCACCCGATCCCAAGTGGAGGGGGTAATGCCATCCTCTCGGAGCTGATACTTGAGGATCCGGCCGACCGGGTTCTTGGGGAGGTCGGCGCGGAACTCGATAAACCTCGGCACCGCGAAATACGGCAGATTGTCGATCGTCCAGCGGCACAGCTCTTCCTCTGAGATCGTGGCGCCGGGAGCGAGAACGCAGGTGAGCTTGACGTCGTCCTCCGACGCGGCCGGAACGGCGTGCACGGCCACCTCGGCCAGGTCGCCCTGACGCATCAGGGCGACCTCCATCTCGAAGCTCGAGATGTTCTCTCCTCCCCGCCGGAGATAGTCCTTCTGGCGGTCGACGAAGAGAAACCAGCCGTCCTCGTCGAACTTGCCGATGTCTCCGGTGTGGAACCACTGGTTCCGCATCAGTGCGTGAGTGGCTTCGGGCCGGTTCCAGTACCCGCTAAACATGATGTCCGGTTTCTTCGGCCGGCACACGATCTCCCCTGGCACGCCTGCCGGGAGCTCGTGATCGTGCTCATCGAAGATGCGCACATCGAAGTCGTCATTGAGCCGCCCGCTGGTCCCGGGCTTGGACGCACCTACCTTGGCCGTGATAGCGGAGGCGGCCTCAGTCAACCCGTAGGCCGGGGTCCCCACCTTGTCGATCCCGAACCGCTCCTTGTAGACCCTCTCCAGGGCGGGGGTAAAAGGTATGCCGATGACGGCTCGGATCTGGCCCTTGCAGCGCAGCATCGGCTCGGTGTCGTCCATCTGGGCGATCAGAGGGATCATCGTCCCGAGCATGTTGACGATGCGGGCGCCAGTGCGCTCCACGTCCTCCCAGAACCCGGACACAGAAAACCGCGGCGATACCGAAACCGGCGCTCCCAATTCGAGGGACGACAGCACGCTGGCCAAGGCGTTGAGATGGAACAGGGGCAGTGGGGTCCAGTTGACCTCGTCTGCAGTGCGGTCGACCAGCCAGTTGAGCATCCGGCCCACGTACATCAGGTAGTTCTGGCTGATCATGCAGCCCTTGGACGGTCCCGTGGTCCCCGCCGTGTAGATCAGGGCGGCCAGATCGCCGGGGCGGCTGAGCATGGGCAGGTCCGGACCGTCGACGCGGAATTCGTCCAGCGCCGCCTGCTTGAAGGGCCCCGAACCTGACGGCTGCTCTCCCCGGTGGAGGAGATGGTCCACTTCAGTGATGCCTTCGGCCACGGCGAGGACCCGTTCGGCGTAGTCCGGCTCGGCCACTACCACCCGGGCTCCCGAGTCGGCGATCTGGTGGCGGAGGAACTCACCCTTGTACGCCGTGTTGACAGGGACGACCACTCCCCCGATTCTCTGCACCGCAAGAAAGACGAGCACGGCGTCGATGTTGTTGTCCAACACCGCGACGACCCGGTCCCCGGGCTCCACCCCGAGCGACTGGAAGCCGCGCGCCAGGCGAGCGCTCTCGCGCTCGACCTCTCCGTAGGTATGCGTTTCGCCCCCGAAGTCGAGAAACATGCGACCCGCGTTCTTCTGCACGCCGCGCTCCAGGGCGGCCGGGACCGAATCCTCGTCCCCCGCCGTCCAGCCTGGCTCATGACTCGACATCTGCCCTCCCGTATCGCTAGCTAGCCGATGCACCGTAGTATCCCACATCACATTTGTAAATACTTACTTGTCTCTGCTTGAATTCACCCTTGACCGTCGACATGACGAGGGAGAACACGGCAGTGGCAGAATTGTCGGTGGCTGACCGCTACAACGTGATCGACGTAGATTCGCACGTTACCGAACCTCCAGACCTCTGGACCAGCAGGCTTCCGAGACACTGGGGAAAGTCCATTCCCCACGTGGTGACCGACCCGGCGACCGGTCGAGAGCGGTGGTTTATCGGGGACACCAAGCTCGCGGCAGTGGCGTCGACGGCCTTCGCGGGATGGCGAGAGTTCCCCCCTGCCCACCCGCCGACGCTCGCGGAGGCAGATCCGGCTGCGTGGAATGCGCCGGACCGCCTGGTCCGGATGGACGAGTATGGCCTGCAAACCCAGCTCCTGTATCCAAACCTGCTCGGATTCAACGCTCACATCCTCTTGACCATGGAGGAGACCCAACTGGCCCTCGAGTGCGTGCAGGCCTACAACGACTTCCTGGTCGACTTCAGCTCGATCTCGCCCCATCGGCTGGTACCGCTGATGATGTTGCCGTACTGGGATATGACCGCCACGTTGGAAGAGATGTCTCGCGCCAAGGACATCGGGCACAAGGGCATCGTCTTCGGGGCCGACTTTTCCGCCATCGGCCTCCCCGGACTCTTGGACGAGTACTGGAGTCCACTGTATGCCCAAGCGCAGGACCTGGGGCTGTCTCTCAATTTCCATATCGGGATTTCCGCCCGGACCGTGGAAGGCATGAGGGCGTTTCAGCGTCACGTCATATCGGACAAGGTGACCTTCGCCAAGGAGAGCGCCCTGATGATGATCGGCAACGCGTCGAGCATCGCTGATGTCACGCTCGGTGGAGTGTGCGAACGGTACCCAGAACTGAAGTTCGTGTCAGTCGAGAGCGGCACAAGTTGGTTGCCATTTGTCCTCGATTCGCTGGATTGGCAGTGGCTCAATTCCGGTGGACACGACGCGTTTCCTGATCGCCTGCTCCCCAGTGAGTACTTCCGACGGCAGATATTCGGATCGTTTTGGTTCGAGACCACCATGCTCAAGCAGGCGCTCGAACTCTTTCCGGACAACTTCATGTTCGAGACCGATTTTCCGCACCCGACCAGCCTCTCGCCTGGTCCGGCGTCTTACGCAGATCAGCCGCGAGAGGTGCTCGAGAGGCTCTCCAGCCTCGACCACACGCTGCTGGGAAACGTGCTTCACGACAATGCAGCCCGCGTGTACGGCCTTGACTAGCTTCGCATCTCCCGCCGGACGGTGACGGATGTCGCGATTGCGGGTTCGGCCGTCGTGCCGATTGGGCTGTACGCACAACCGGAAGAAGACCTCATCATGCGCTGTGTCGTGGCGGCCGCGGCCGATGCCGGGGTAAGCCGGTCGGACATCAGGGGCATCATCGCTATGGCCACCAGGCCCCAAAGCGTTCAGCAGTACCAGGCAGCCCACATCGCCTCTCGCCTCCGCCTCGACATCGAGTTCTTGGCTGAGCTCGAAGTGTCAGCCTTGGGGTTGTGTTCGGCCCTGCGGCTCGCCGAAAGCGTGATCCGGGACCGTGACATCCCAGCGGTGGTCATCGTGGGTGCATCTCGCGAGAGCCTTGTTCCGACGGTGGACTTTCTCGAGCACAGAACCAGCCGCACTACCGATGCCAGCTTTGTAGGCCCTTTCGGTATGGCCCCGATCGCGTGGTGCGCGCTGGGGGCCCGTCAGCTCCTCGCCTCCGGCGAAGCGACGGAGGAGGACTTTGCCGCCGTTTCGGTTCGACTGCGACGCAATGCAAGTATGAACCCAGTCGCCTATTTCAGAGCGCCCATCACGGCAGAAGACGTGATGGCTTCACGCATGGTGGCGGCTCCGTTGCGCCTCCTCATGATCTGCCCGCGTGCCGACGGGGCTGGCGCCATCATGGTCGTCCGGCCTGATGTTGCCGCCTTACGGCCCACTCGGGCGGCGGTACACCTGGCGCAGGGCTTGGCTCACGACGGCGACAATGTCATCAGCGAGCAGGCCGGACGATCGTTCTGCGAGTTGCCGTCCACCCGAGTCGCAGCGGAGGACGCCTTCAATCGAGCCGGGATCGACTACAGCGACGTAGACGTGGTCGAACCCTGGGTTCCTTTCACTCCTATGGAGATCATGGTGATGCGGGGTCTTGGCTTCCCTCGCGACTACTGGACGACTACCGAGGTGAGCCCCTCAGGTGGCTTGGTGTCGCGGGGTCATCCCCTCCTCGCTACCGGCTTCTACAACGTCCACGAAGTGATCCAACAGTTGAGGGGAGAAGCGGGACCGCGTCAGGTGGACGCGGCCAGGGTAGGCCTGACGGTGTCCGAGTCCGGCAACTTCAACGGCTGTGCCGTGGACGTGTTCGGTCGCCTGGATGGCCGAACCGCGAACTAAGTGACGACGCGGGTGGACAGTCCCAACCTTGGACCTGGTCTCGATCCGGACGGGATGCGCGCCCGGGAGCTACAGGCACACGATCGGTACCAGCGCCACCAGGAGACCTGGGGGGACGGTCCTCCCTACTTCAGCGAGGGCACGTTCGACTTCTGGCAGAACATCGCCCAAGGGCGGTTCACGCTCGGCCATTGTGCAGCCTGCGATTCCCGGTACTTCCCGCCGCGCGTCATTTGCCCTTCCTGCTGGTCAGCCGACGCGGTCGACCTCGTCGACACTCCGGGCGTCGGGACGGTCGTCTCCTACACCGAGCTGCACACCGTCTCTACTGCGTTGCGGCCGATCGCTCCGGTGGTCATGGTTTGCGTCGACCTCGCGGAGAAGGTCAGGATCCTCACTTGGCTTCTGGGCGACGACGACAGGGGCAGCATCGCGGTTGGCTCGCCCTGCCGCATCGGGGTGGAAGAGGTACTGGGCGCCAACCGGTTCGTCGCTCGCCTGCTCTGAGCCGCCGGTCATCCCAACAGGCCGTCGAAGGCTCCTTGGCTAGCCAGGGAGGCGACTTCCTCTTCGTCCAGCCCCAGCTCTCGCAACACTTCGGCCGTGTGTTCGCCCAGGTCAGGAGCCCTGCCCCTCACGGCCATGAAGTCCGCTGGGCCGCGGATCGGTACCCCGTGGACGGGAACCACGCCAAGTACGGGGTGAGGAACATCCACGACGACTTCGTGTGTTTGCGCTTGTTCGTCGAACAGCAGATCCTCGACTCCAAGGACAGGCGCCGCCGCGACCCCAATCTCCTGCAACCCCGCTGCAGCCTCCGCGCTGTCTTGCTTCAGTGCCCACGCGGCCAAGGCATCCGAGCCTGCGCCGCCGACGAGAACGCCGATGGCTGCCCTCTCTTCCTCGGTCCGGGCTGCGACCGCGAACCACCCATCGGTACCCTGGCAGCGATAGATCCCCTCGATGGCTTGCGTCAGGGTCGAGTCGTCGGGCGCTGGACCACGTGGGATGTCGACCTGAGACTGGATCAACAGGGGGGCCAGGTGGGTCACGTTGGCCTCGAGCATGGACAGATCAATCGTCGCGTTGGCCCCTGACCGAAGGGCGGCCAACGTGGCCAAAGTGGCGTAGGCAGCCGCGTTGATGTCGCCAAAGTTGCTAGCGATCATGCCCACCGGCCCGGCATCGGGATAGCCGCACAGCATGTCGAGTCCAGCAGCCGCCGTGCTGTGGGGAGCGTAGCCCGGAAGTGCCGCTTCGGGGCCGGCCTGGCCGACCGCACTGACGCGTACCAGAACCAGTCCAGGGCGCAGATCGTGGAGGTAGTCGGGACCGATACCCAACCTCTCGAGTCCGCCGGCCCCGAAGTTCTCCAGGACCACATCAGATGCCCGCACCAGAAGCCCGAGGACGCGCCGACCGGCCTCGGTTGCCAGGTCGAGCACCACGCTTCGCTTGCCCCGATTGACGGCTAGGAAGAAGGGCATCAGATTCGGAGTCTGGCCGGCATCGCCCGCATCGACACCAGCCTCCACCAGCGGACGGCCCTTGCGGGCGGAGTCGAGATGGACCCGTGATTCCACCTTTATTACGTCCGCGCCGAGGTCCGCCAGCCACTGCCCCGCGGCTGGAGCGCTCACCACCCGCCCGAGGTCGAGGACCCGGACCCCCGCCAACGGCGGGGCGTCGCGGTCACGCGCCTGTCGCTTCGTGGGTCCCGAAGTGCGGCCAGCACCGATCCACGAAAACGGGAGGCCTGGAGCTCGCACCCGTATCTTGTCGACTTCGACCGACTCGTAAAATCTTCGAGCCGCAAGCTGTCTCGATTCGAGGACCTCAGGGAGCGTGCGCAGCGGAGTGAGAGGAAAGCCTCGACTGAGCGCCAGGTCGACCAGTTCGTCTTTCGTCTTCGTCATGAGCCAGGGGCCGACAAGGGCGTCCACCTCATCGGGGTAGTCCTCCCCCATCTGGCGCCGGTCGCGATAGCGGACCTCCTCCGTCCACGACGGGGTCCCCATAGCCTCGACGAAACGGGCCCACTGCCTGCCTTCCAGAAAGGCGAGGCAAACCCAGCCGTCGGCACAGGCCAGATGGGTGAACGGATAGGGAGCTGCCTTGCGCCGGCCGGCCCGTCGAGGGATGGGACCGAAGAAAAAGGCCAGACTGTAGAGCCCGACCAGGTGGGTCGTGGCCAGGACGTCGAACTCGGCCACTTCGATGGACTCCGGCGCCCGATCGAGCGCAGCCAGCGCCGCCACGGCGGCCGCAAAACCGGCCTGGTGCGAAACCAGTTGTACAGGAGGGACGAGCGGCTTCCGACCGGGCTCGCCTATGTAGGCAGACAGACCAGCGTGGGAGGCGATCGTAAGATCGGTGCCTCTCCACCCACGGCATGGCCCAGTCGCCCCATAAGGGGAAAGGTCAATCGTTACGCCGGGGAACTCGGGCCAGGCGTGGCGCCCATCGGACCGCGTCGGCCCATTGTCGCCAGAGGTCACCAGGATGTCAGCCCGCTCGAGTAACTCGGAAACTACGCCTTGTCGCTCGTCATGAGAGACAGGGACGATCCGCTTGTGCCGGTCCAAAGCGATAGCCGACGCCTGACCGGACGCGGCGACGGTCGGGTACTCATCAACTTCGCTGACTTCGCTGACCACCCGATGCACATTGGCACCGAGCGAGGCCAGGACCGCCCCGGCCACCCGCCCCGAATAGCGGCCCTCCACCTCGACGACGGTGACGTCAGCGAGGGGGGTTATCGGCCTGTCCACTCCGGAAGCCGCTTCTCGGCGAAGGCCCGTTGGCCCTCTTTGAAGTCTTCCGACCTGAAGATCACCTTTACCGCGGCCCTGGAGAGTGCCCACGCTTCGTCATCGTCGACCGCGGTGCTGGCATAGGTCACGGATCGAGATTGGCGGACGGCAACGGGGGAACCTGCACATACCGACTCGGCGAGCTGTAGAGCTCCCTCCAAGGCCTCACCCCGTTTGCACAGGCGGTTGACGAGTCCGGCTTGATAGGCCCGGTCAGCGCCTATGGGCTCACCGGTCATGCACATCTCCAAGGCCAAGGAGCGGGGGACCCGCTTGGCCAACCGGGTCACGCCCCCGGCCGCGGCGACCAGACCGACCCTGACTTCCGGTATTCCTAGCTGCGCCTGTTCGGCCGCGGTAGCCAAGTCACAAGCCAGGACGATCTCGAGGCCGCCGCCGAGGGCGGCCCCGTTGACTGCTGCGATGGTGGGCTTGAGGTGCTTCCGGTGGGTGAAACCGGCGAACCCACCACGCTCGGTGAAGATCTTGGCTTGCGGACCGAGCCGGGCGAATGCTTTCAAGTCCATCCCCGAGCAGAATGCCTCATCGCCGGTACCGGTGATTACGACGACCCATACATCGTCGTCGGCCTCGTAACCATCGAGGGCCGCTTCGATGCCGGCCGACACCTCATCGTCAACGCAATTGCGAACCTCGGGCCGGTTGATTCGGATGATGCCGACGTGGCCCGACCGTTCGCTAAGCACCTTGGATTCGGTCACGATTCCGTTCCCACCTCTCAGGTTTGCGGACGAAACTGGAGCAGGGTGATCTCGGGCGTGGCGTCGACGAAAACACCCACCACGGGCAAGCCGACGCGCACCTGGTCGGGATCCGCCTCCACGAGAAGCCCGCCCATCGTTACCTCAGACGCCTCGGCGAGTTGGACAATGACGGATGTGTATGGGATGTCTTCGTCGAACTTCGAGCCGGTCCGTTGATACTGAGTCGTGAAGGAATAGATCTCGCCGGTGGGCGCGACCGGGGTCCATTGCATCGAGAAACTCTGACACCGACTGCACACCTCGGTGGGGTACCAGAGATAACTCTGGCAATCCGTACAGCGCTGTATGAGGAGTTCGTACCGGCGCAACCCGTCCCAGTACGGACCGTCCAGCTCCGTCGGCTGCGGGAGCGTCCGGCCGTAGAGTCCATCGCCCAATCAGCTCACCTCCAGGATGGCGACTGAGGCATCGCCGAAGTCTCCGCTGCCGGTCACCAAGCCACGCCGGGCGCCCGATACTTGGGCTTTGCCGGCCGTGCCGCGCAGCTGCTTTACCGCTTCAGTGATATGAGCGGCGCCCCAGAGATGCCCTTGGGCGAGCAGTCCACCATGCGTGTTGACCGGGAGCTTCCCGTCGAGTGCGATCTGGCTATCGAGGACGAAGGCAGCACCCGCTCCCGGTTCGCAGATCCCGATCTGTTCGAGTTGCCAGATCACGTTGAACGAGAAGGCGTCATATAACTCAGCGAAATCGAGGTCCTCTGGGCTGCATCCGGCCATATCGAAGGCCCTGCGGGCGGCGCCGGGCATGCCCGAGCCGAGAAAGGGTCGACGAGCCAGCGGCTGATCGGGCTGCGGTGGGTGTCCCTCGCCGATACCACGGATAACGACGTCGCCCGGCTGAGGGTTCGCCACGCCTCTCACCAGGATGGCCGCAGCACCATCCGCTTCGCGGCTGCAATCGTACAGACGAAACGGCGAGCTGATCAGACGCGAAGTCTGATGCTCCTCCACGGTTAGAGCACGATCGGCGAGACCGAGCCCATTGAGCACGGCATGCTCGCTCTGGATCCGGGCCACGTGGGCGAGCGGCTCTGTCGAGGTCCAGCCGTTCTCGTACATATATCGTTGGGCCCATAGGGCGTAGAATGGAGCCGGCACTACGAAACCGTGGACGGCCTCGTAGTTGCGCCGGTAGGTAGTCGCCGAACTGATCTGTAGCCTGGGAGGCCGTCGGCCCAGTCGTTGGCTTCCGGATCGCCCGTTCTGGCCGAAGCTGACCAGTACGTTCTGCGCCGCTCCACTGGTGACCGCCAGCCGGGCGTGGGCCAGAGCCGCGAGCGGGCCGGCGCCGCCCATGTGAATGGCGGCCGAGTATGCGAGGTCGGCCAGTCCCAGGGCGGACATCAGATCCTCTGCGGTGGCGCCGACCAATGCCGGCACGACGATGCCATCGACATCCGTCGCCACGATCCCCCCATCGCTCAACGCCGCAAGCGATGCTTCCAAGTTGAGACGGACGTCACTCCGCCCTGAGTCCTTGCTGATCTCCGTCTCGCCGATACCGACGATGATCGCTGTCGGGCTGGGAACCACTTGTGAATCCTACTCACACAGTGTTGTGAACGCCATTTACGTCTATTCTCCCCCCGCCAGGACGGCGATCACCAAGGCATTGAGTCCCCATTCGAAATGCTCGTCAGCCCCGTAGCCCTTGATCTTGCGGGAGCGGACGTGCTTCGACCTTGACCCGGAGGTCGCGGCAACCTCGGCTTCGAAACCGGACAAGCTCCCGAACATGAAGGCGGCGTACAGTCCGATGGGCAGCGAGACCGTGTCGAGGGCGTACCCGGCTTCGGCAAAGATCTGGACGAGTGGAGCGCCGAACAGGCGATTGGCGAAGCTGGTGGTCTCGGGATGGCTGAGGATGTAGCGGGCCACCCAACGCTGCTTGGACAGCTGCCACCAGGTGGACCAGGCCAGGTCCCGGAGGCGATCTTCCCAATCCAGCTGCCCGGGCTCCGGAATCCTCACCCGTTGGAGCACCTCGTGTGCCATCGACTCGACGATGGCGTCCTTGCCGGTCAGATGCCGGTAGGCCGCCCCTACGGACCAGCCGAGTTCCGACGCCAGCATCTGCATGGTCCACCCGTCTATCCCGTGGCGTTCGGTCAGAAGCAAGGCCGCATCGATGATTCCCTGTTGGAGTTTGACCTTCCGGGCGGCGCGAGTCAGCGGAGCGCTGTCCGTCGATTCGGTCCCCGCCTTCGTCGGGCTGGTAGAGGCGGCCACTAAGCCAGTCTGACACCTTCGGGGGCTGCATCCGGCCCTTTCCGGCCAATATGTAAATATGATTCATGTGGACCTGACGGAGACGGACCCCCATCAGCGATTCCGCCATACCGCCCGATCCTGGCTACGTCAGAATCTCCCCGAACCTTTGCCGGCCGAAGTTCGAGGAACGACCGCCGAGTTACCGTTCCGGCGAAGGTGGGCCCGCCAGCTGGCCGGAGCAGGTTACGCCGGCATCGACTGGCCCGAGCAATACGGCGGGGCCGGTCTCGGCCTGGCAGAACGGGCTATCTGGAACGAAGAATGGGCTCGGGCCCGGTGGCCCGAGACGTTCGAGGACACCTGCGACCAGCTCGGCTCGACCCTGCTCGCCAGTGGATCACCCGAGCAGTGCGCCCGTTATCTCCACCCCATGCTGGTGGGCGATGACGTCTGGTGCCAGGGGTTCTCGGAGCCAGATGCCGGTTCTGACCTGGCCAGCCTGTCGACTCGGGCCGTGCAAGGGGCCGACGGACAGTGGCGAATCACCGGTCAGAAGATCTGGACCAGCAATGCCCACTGGGCGAAGTGGTGCTACGTGCTGGCCCGAACTTCAGACGACCGACATCGCGGCCTTACCTTCTTCCTCGTCCCGATGGACCAGGCGGGCATCGATGTGCGCCCGCTGTGCCAGATGTCTGGTGAGAAGCATTTCGCCGAAGTGTTCTTCGACCGAGTCGAAGCCGAAGAGACGGTGGGCGAAGTAGGCGAGGGATGGACAGTGGCCATGACGACATTGGCCCACGAGCGCTTCACCCGCGCCTTTCGTCTGAGCACGCAACTACGCAACGATCTCGACGACCTGCGGTCCCTCGCCGGACGGACGGCCGCACAGCCCGTTCGCCAGGAGCTGGCCTGGCTGGAATCACGGGTGAGGATCCTCCAATGGCTCCTCCGGCGCGACCTGACCGCCATCACTTCGGGTGCTCCGGTGGGCGCCCGAGGGTCATTGCACAAGTTGCTCTGGTGCACCACTGACCAGCGCCTCTACGAGCTGACGGCACGGGTGCGGGGCGCCGCAACCCTGCTCGACGACGCCGACTGGACCACCCGGTACTACTGGAGGAGGTCGGAGTCGATCTATGCCGGAACGAACGAGATCCAGCACAACATCATTGCTGAGCGGATCCTCGGCCTGCCGCGAGTACTTTAGCCTAGGCAGGTCCCTATGTAACTAGTTACTTGTTCGACTAGAATCCGTCACGTAAACACCGCCAACTTAGAGAGGCTCCGTTGGCTCAACCGCTCAGAGGCCTGAAGGTAATCGAGGCCCCGAGTTGATCCGTCAAGGGATCGTCGACAAGACGACAGGATTGGTCGTCGCGGAGGCAGTCCTGGCTGCCGTGATAGTCCAGATACGTACCGGCAGAGGCACGCGCCTCGACGTTTCCATGCTCGATGTTGCCCTCCATCTACTGTGGCCTGACGGGATGATGAACCATACGTGTCTGGACGAGGTCGACCAACTCCCTTCCATCGCCAGCAGTTTCCGACTGACGACGACAGCTGACGGCGAGGTTTCCATCGTCTGCTTGACGACTGATCAGATTCAGGGGCTCCTGGCCGCCTGCAACCTGAGCGGTCTGTACGAGGAGCTGGACCTTCACTCCCCGGTGGGTCGGGCCCGCAACGGAGGGCGAATGATGAGCGAGGTTGTTTCCGTGCTGGGCCGTCTCTCCACCGATGAGGTCGTCCGGCTGCTACACGCTCACGACGTTCCCTGTGCACCGGCGTTGTCGCTCGATGCGGTCCCGGATCACCCCCATGTCAAGGAGACTGGTTCTCTGGTCGAGACGACCCACCCTGTTCTCGGCCGAATTGTACAACCCAACCCACCCGCGAGATTCGAAGGGGAAGTAACAGTCAGCCATCGTTCGGCTCCCGATCTAGGCGTCGATGCGGACTCTGTCCTCGGCGACTATGGATTCTCGCCACCTGAGATCGAAGAGCTGAAGGCGTCCGGAGCGGTACTGCAACCGACGAGGTGATGAACGAAGTGCTGGATCCAGACGTGGCCGACGAGATGATCGCCACTATTTCCAAGTGGGTGCGGACAGAGGTGATGCCGAACGTCGACGGCTTCGAGCACGCCGACGCCTACCCGGAGGAGTGGGTCGAGCAAATGAAGGAGTTCGGCCTCTTCGGCGCCCGAATCCCGCCCGAGCACGGAGGCCTCGGGCTCGATGTCCCCACCTATGCGAGGCTGGTCGAAGAGCTCTCCTACGGATGGATGTCCCTGGCCGGCTTTCTCAATACCCACACCATCGTGGCCGACCTCGTGCTCAAGCACGGAACGGATGAGCAACAGAGCCGGCTCCTGCCCGACCTGGCTACCGGAAGTCGGCGGGGCGCCTTCAGCCTGAGCGAGCCAGACGCCGGAAGCGACGCCAAGGCACTGAGATGCCGGGCCGAACCAACCAACGAGGGCTACCTCATACATGGCACCAAGATGTGGGTGACGAACGGTGAACGGGCCGGGATCGTCGCCCTGGCCGCCCGGGCGCCGGAAGGGATCACTTGCTTCTTGGTGGAGAAGGATCCCGGACCGAGCTATGGCGGGATCACCGTGTCCCGACGCATCGGGAAACTTGGCTACAAGGGCCTCGAGACGGTCGAGATGTCCTACGACGCCCATCCGGTGCCAGAGAGCGCGATCCTCGGCGGCACCGAAGGAAAGGGTCGAGGGCTGCAATACATTCTCGGGTCGCTGGAACTCGGTCGGATCAACGTCGCAGCTCGGGCCCTAGGAGTGAGCCGAGCCGCCCTCGATGCGGCCATGAGCTACGCCCAACAGCGGGAGACCTTTGGGGTGCCAATCGTCAAGCACCAGGCGATTGCTTTCAAACTGGCCGACATGGCCACCAAGGTCGAGGCGTCGAAGCTGATGGTCAACTCGGCGGCCGAACGGTACCAACGCGGTGAACGAGCCGACGTTGAAGCGGGAATGGCCAAGTTGTTCGCCTCAGAGACGGCCTTGGAGGTCGCCACCGAGGCGATGAGGATTCACGGGGGTTACGGCTACACGACCGAGCTTCCGATCGAGCGCTACTTCCGGGATGCGCCGCTGATGATCATCGGCGAAGGCACCAACGAGATCCAGCGGATGGTCATAGCTCGAGGCCTTCTGGCTCGCTGGAACGCTTCCCACTCTCACGGATGAGACGCACCGCACCATGTCGGGGCGAACGCTGAGCGGTTGCCTGCTATATGAATCAGAGGGGGGTGTCGAGCGCGAGGGCGACGGGGTTGCCTGCGATCGGGCTGGATCGGGCACCGAGGATCTGAGGATCCCATAGTTGCTGACCAATCAGGGCGAGTGACCTTGCGACGGCGCGCAGTTCGCCTGCTGCAGCCGGGGTGGCGGCGGCCAAGCTGGCCGCTTCGGCGGCTCGAGCCGCCTCCGCGTCGACGAGAAGGCCTAACCGCACCTCGACACTGATGGCCGGTAGACGGGAAGGATCGGGCGCGGCGTCGAGCCGTATGACGGCACTTTGCAGCTGATCGGCGATGGTGCGACCGTCGGCGACGTTACCGCTCGTCACGGCCTGGGCTTCGGCGCTCGCAGACGGGATCCCGGCGGCCCTTACCGTCTTCACCCACTTCGACACGGCCTCTTGCGGTCGTGGCGACCCATTGCCGGCCGCCGGGTCGGAAGCATCGGCCGAGGCGCTATCGAGGGGCGGCCCGGCGGCGAGACCGATGGTGTCCCAATCGGGCACGGTGGGGGCCGGAATGATCTTCACATCGGGATCGGCCGCCGGAGTGGGCTCGTGCGGGCTGAGCAGCGACGAGGCCTGGTCGTAGACTCGGTCGCCGAGCTCTCGGACCCGTGCGAAGCTCTTTTTGAGTTGCTGCTGGAGGGGACCGGCGGGAACAAGCGTGGCTGCGTGTTCGACCTGGAATGCCTCGATGTACAGCTCGACCGCCTGCTCGTACCGGGTCAGGGCGTCGGGGACCGCCCGAAGGGGTGCTTGGCGCTCGAGCGACCGAAGCGCCGTCTGGGCGCTGGGAAAACCGTTCTCGAGGTCCGCGCTGACGGCCGCCACTGAGCCGCCCCCGGTCTGCCACTCGTCCGAGGTCTGGAGCAGTCCGACCACCTCTGACGCCATGGGACTGACATCCCCGGTAATGGCCGTAGACCAGGCCTGGGTCGCGTTGGGGCGTTCGGTCGTCGGGGTCGTGGATGCGGACCGAGGTGTGTGTTGATTGACGGCGATGAGGGCGAGGATCAGACCGGTGACCACGATCGGGACCGCGACGATCAAGGGCCCCTTGAGCCGATGTGGCCAACTGGCGGCTGCTCTCGGCCGGCGACCGTGCCGGACCGGCCGGCGCCTGTTCAACGGCCGGACTCGGTATGGGTTACCCGCTCGTTTGTCTGCACGACCTCCCCCTGGGCGTCTGACCGCCTCAGGGTATCCGCCAGGCTCGTCACTAGGTATTCACGCGGCCGCCTTGTGGGTTAGCTGGCCAGCAGGTCGGTGAGGGTGCCCTCGGAGCCAAAGAGCCGTTCCCGCCAAGTGGCGATCATGTCCTTGGTGTCGCGGTCGTTGGGATGGAAGCCGCGCTGGTGGTACTGGAACAGCTGACGCACCGGCCGTGGAGAGGCGAATGGTGAGCTACGCAACTTCCAGACACTCTTGGCCACCTGCATAGGGTGCGACCGGGCATACTCGTCGCGGGCGAGGGAGATGGCGGTCCAGATACCCGTCTCGAGGACGAAGGTCATGTGAGTGATCCACATGGTGATCACCCGCATCCGCTCGGTACCGCCCACGGCCTTGTAGACATCGAAGGCCACAGCCTTGTGCTCGGACTCCTCCAACGCGTGCCACATGAGCAGGTAGCGCACCCCGGGATGGCCTATCTGGGCCCGGGCTTCCGGGTCGCCCAACAGAGTCTCGGCCAGGGTGGCGGTGTAGTGCTCGAGGGCGGCGGTAAAACCCAGGTTGGCCTTCTCGCCCTGGATCCGCTCCCGGAGAGCGGTGATGGTGCGCACGTAGCGGCTGATGCCCGCCATCGGATAGCCGCGCTCGCCCAAGCGATCGTTGAGCGCCCGGTGCTCTCGGCCGTGCATCGACTCCTGTCCGATAAACCCATCCACGTCCGAGGCCAAGCCGGGATCGCGGATGCGGTCCTTCGCCGCAGTCACGGAACGGACGAAGTAGTCCTCACCGTCGGGGAACACCCCCGACAGCACCGCAAGTACGTGGCTCATCACGATGTCATTGTCGGCCGCGAAATACTTGGGAAGATCCTCCAGCCACCGATCGAACTCCATAGGTCGCATCGGTACGGTCGCCGAACCAGGGTGCGCTTGAGCTAGTGAACGCTCGACGGTCTTCTCGGCTGTGAAATTGCTCATAGTCGTATCTACCCGTTGCGGCGCCCGCGGAAACTTCGACCCGGGGACGATGTCGGCCTGATTGGAGCTAGTGGCCGCGCTTAAGCCCCCAGGTCGACCACGGTCCGGCCAGTGAGCTTTCCTTCCAGCACGGCGTCTAGCGCCTCTCCGAGCTCGGACAGGGAGATGTCACGCCCGATGGCATCCAGAGAACTGGGCTTGAGATCGCCACCCAGACGGGCCCACACGGCGCGACGGCGCTCGATCGGCGTTTGGACCGAATCCACTCCGAGCAAGGCCACCGCGCGCAAGATAAACGGCATCACCGTCGTCTGCAGCGCGGCGCCGCCGGTCAAGCCGCTGGCCGCCACGGCCCCGCCGTAGTTGATCCGGGCCAAGACGTTGGCAAGCGTCTGGCCCCCGACACAGTCCACCGCCGCGGCCCACGCCATCGACTGGAGCGGCTTGCCCTCTCCCTCGAGGTCGCGGCGCGGTATCACCGCCGCCGCGCCGAGAGAACGAAGGTACTGCTCCGCGTCGGCCTTGCCGGTGCTGGCGCTGACTTCGTAGCCCCGCGCCGCCAGGATCGCCACCGCCATGCTGCCGACCCCGCCAGTCGCGCCGGTCACCAGGACCGGCCCATCGCCCGGGACCAGGCCTCGCTCTTCGAGTTGCACCACCGACAGCGCGGCCGTGTAACCCGCCGTCCCTATGACCATCGCCTGGTGCAGGTCCAGGCCCTCGGGTAGGACGACAACCCACTCCTCTGGGACCCGGGCCAGCGCCGCGTAGCCACCGTGCCGGGCGACACCCAGGTCATAACCATGGGCCACCACAGACGTTCCCGCCAGCAGGCCACCATGGTCTTCGGCCACGGTCCCGGCCAGGTCGATGCCCGGAACGAGCGGCGAGATCCGGGCTACCCTGCCGTTCGGCGCCGTCGCCAAGCCATCCTTGTAGTTGACACTCGAATAGGCGACCTCGATGAGGACGCCATCAGGTGGCAGGTCGTCGACCGACAGCGTCGTCACCGCTCGCTCCACCCTCCCGTCTGCGGACGTAGCCGTGAGGGCCTTGAACTTCTCTGTCGCCATAACCCCCAAACTAGGCGCGCCACCAGGAGGGCGACACGGTTGGCTCTGTCAAGGCTCCAGGTAGGTGGCGCCGAACGCCTGCAGGAACTCGAAGGTGGCGGCGGCCGACCCGGCCGGTCCAGACACGACCACCCACGTCGCCCCGATGCGCTCGAGCTCCGCGAGCGATTCCTTGTGCCGATCGACGTCAGCGCCGGGCGCCACCGCGGCCGGGCCCGGATGGCTGAGGACGATGTCGAGCTGGTCACCGCGGTCCCCGGCCATGTCCCGCAGTTCGGCGATCCTGTTGCTCAGCTCCTGGGTGGAACCAAGATGCGGGGTTCTGGCCGTGATGGACAACGCAGCGGAACCGGTGAGCGGCATCCAACCCTGGGCCCGTTCGGCCACCCGGCGCAGGGTCGCCCTGGAGTTGCCGCCGATCCAGATTGGGATCGGATCCTGGACGGGCCGCGGGCGGGCAATGACATCCCTGGCGTCAAAGTGCAGGCCCTGGTAACTGAACGGTTGACCGCTCCAGTGCAGCGGTAAGGCGTCCAACGCTTCGTCGACGAGCCGGTTGCGTTCGTCGAAATCAACGCCCAAGGCATGGAACTCGGACTTCTGGTAGCCGGCGCCGACACCGAGCACGAAACGCCCCGCCGACAACTTGTCGACGGTCGCGGCAGCCTTGGCGAGCAAGAATGGGTTCCGGTAAGGCACCACCGACAGATAAGTCAGCAGACACAAATTGCTGGTCACCGCGGCCGCGCAGCCCAAGGCCACAAAGGGGTCGAGGGTCTGGTGGCCGCCCGAGGCCAGCCACCTCGCGCCCGGTATCGGATGCTCGGTCAGCGCAAACCCGTCCCAGCCGGCCGCCTCGGCGGTCGCCGCGACCTCACCGATCGATCCAGAGTCGAGCAGGTCGGGCTCGGTGCCGTGAACGTCCGGGTAAACGAATATGTACTTCATCGTTGCGCCGCGCTCATGGTCACATTCTCAACCAGGCGACCGCCTTGGTCTCTAGATACTGCTCGAACCCCTCGATGCCATTTTGCCGGCCAATGCCACTCGACTTGTAGCCGCCGTACGGCGAGTCAGCTCCATACCACACGCCGCCGTTGATGCCGATCGATCCGGTCCGGATCCGCTTGGCCACCGCCGTGGCGCGTGACTCTGAAGCCGAGAAGACCCCTCCGGAGAGGCCGTAACTGCTGTCGTTGGCAATCCGCACGGCGTCGTCGTCATCCTCGTAAGCGATGACGCTCAGGACCGGGCCGAATATCTCCTCTTGGGCGATCGTCATGGAGTTGTCGACATCGACGAACAGCGTTGGTTCGACGAACCAGCCCTTCGGCAGGTGACTGGGTCGACCTCCGCCGACGACCAGTTTGGCCCCCTCCTCCTGGCCCTTCTGGATGTAACCAAGCACCCGGTCGCGCTGTTTGGCGCTGATCAGTGGTCCCTGGATGACACTGTCATCGTTCGGGTCCCCGTAGGCGACGCCAGCCATGCCTTGGGTGATCAGCTCGACGCCCTCGTCGTAACGGGATCGAGGCAGCAGCATCCGGGTTTGCAGCGCGCAGCCCTGGCCCCCGTGTACGCAGACCATCGAGCCGAACGGAACCACGCTCGCGAAGTCGGCGTCATCGAGCACGATCATCGCCGACTTGCCGCCCAGCTCGAGGAAGACTCGCTTGAGAGTTGCCGCTCCCTTCTCCATGATCCGCTTTCCGACCGCTGTCGATCCGGTAAACGAGATCATGTCGACCTGGGGCGACAGCGTCAGCTCCTCACCCACGAGGTGGTCGGAGGAGGTCACCACGTTGAAGACGCCGGCCGGGATATCCGTCCGCTCAGCCACCAGGCGTCCGAGCCGGGTGGCATTCCACGGCGTGTCGGGCGCCGGCTTGAGCACCGTGGTGTTGCCGGTCGCCAGGATCTGGCCGATCTTGTTGATCGTCACCTCGAATGGAAAGTTCCACGGCACGATCGCCCCCACCACGCCGAGCGGCTCCTTCCACACCGCTCGGGCGCTGTTGAGTCCAAAGACGTGCCCGTCCGGCAGCTCGCGTTCCCACGGAAACTCCTCGATCAGCTTGGCCGGGTACCTCAGGCCATCCTCGAGAGGGCCGTCGAGTTGGGCCGTGTAGGTCATCATCCTCGGGGTCCCTACCTCGGCGATGAGCTCCTCGCGAAGCTCCTCTCGCTCGGACTCCAGGGCCTCCTGGAGCTGTTCGAGGCCGCGCTTACGCAGCGCGTGGTTCGTCGACCAGTCCGTCTCATCGAAGGCTCGCCGCGCCGCCGCGATGGCCCGACCCATGTCGACGGGTGACGCGTCCGCGACCTCGCCGAGTACCTCCTCAGTGGCCGGATTTACGTTGTCGAAGCGCTCACCCGAGGCAGCCTCGACCAACTCGCCGCCGATCAGCATCCGGACTTCACCAGTCGATCCCTGCTTGCTGGACATTCGGTCCCCCTCTACTCTGTTGAGGCCGGCGGTGAGCCTACAAGACGCCGGTGACCACCCAGGGAGGGGACATGGCAGGTCGTCTGGAAGGCAAAGTGGCGTTTATCACGGGCGCGGCGCGCGGTCAGGGCCGAAGCCACGCGCTCCGGTTGGCGCAGGAAGGCGCCGACATCATCGCCATCGACATTTGCCGGCAGATCGAATCCAACCCGTATCCGCTCTCCTCCCCCGAGGACCTGGCTGAGACCGAGCGGGCCGTCAAGGAGCTGGGCCGCAACGTGGTCGCCCGCCAGGCGGACGTGAGGGAGCGCGACGAGCTTCGGGAGGCCGTGGAGGCCGGCGTCGCCGATCTGGGCCGGGTCGACATCGTCGTCGCCAACGCCGGGATCCTGCCGATGGCGATGGGAAACCCGGATCCGATGGACTTCGTAGACGCCGTCGACGTCGACCTGATCGGCGTGATGAACGCGGTTGCGGTGTCGATGCCCCACCTGCCGGATGGTGCCTCCATCGTCATCACCGGATCGACCGCAGGGATGATGGAAGGCACCACCGGCAACCCGACCATGGGCCCCGGCGGTGCCGGCTACAGCTGGTCCAAACGGATCCTGGTCAGCTATGTCGAGCAAATGGCGCTCCACCTGGCCCCGCGGTTTATCCGGGTCAACGCCATCCACCCCACCAACTGCAACACCCATCTCATCCACAACGACGGCCTGTACTCAGTGTTCCGGCCTGATCTGGAGCATCCGACCCGGGAGGATGTGGAGCCCGCGTTCACCTACTTCCAAGCCATGCCCATCCCCTACGTCGAGCCGATCGATATCTCCAACGCAGTGCTGTTCTTCGCGTCCGATGACTCGCGCTACGTGACGGGCCAGCAGCTCAGGGTCGACGCGGGCTCGCTGCTCAAGTGGCCCAACGGACCCCAGTAGGTCCTGGCCCGCCGGACCCGTGAGCCGGGACGAAACCTGACGCATCACCCCACCGGGTGGGCCTACGGTGTCCCCGATGACTGAAACCGCCCCCGCCCCCTGGATCGACGCCTTGCGGCATTCCCACGACACGCTACGGGCCGTGGTCGAACCGCTCGACGTCGGCGACCTGCAGGGACCTTCCTACGACTCGGACTGGTCGATCGCCCAGGTGCTCTCCCACCTGGGCTCCCAAGCGGAGATCTTTCGCCTCTTCCTCGACGCGGGACTCACCGGCGAGGACCCGCCGGGACGAGACTCGTTCCCACCGATCTGGGACGCCTGGAACGCCCGGAGCCCCGAGGCTCAGGCCGCGGATTCCCTGGAGGCGGACAGGGTTCTGGTCGAGCGGTTCGAATCCCTCGACGCCGACGAACGAGAGCGACTGCACCTGCATCTGTTTGGCATGGAGCTCGGCACGACGGGGGTGGCGCGGATGCGTCTCGGTGAGCACGCCATCCATACCTGGGACGTCGCCGTGGCCCTGGACCCGGCGGCGACCGTGGCCCCCGACGCCGTCAACCTGCTCGTGGACACCCTCGACCAGCTCGTGGCGAGGAGTGGCAAGCCGGACGGGAAGCCGCGCCGACTGCAAGTGTCCACGACCGGACCGGACCGGCATTTCACGCTCGAGATCGCCGAGTCGGTCACGCTCGAAACCTCGCCGGCAGACGCCGACGGCCCCGAGCTACGACTCCCTGCCGAGGCCTTCGTCCGTCTGGTGTATGGGCGCCTCGACTCCGCGCACACACCGCCGATCGAGGGCTCAGGCATCGACCTCGACGATCTGCGGCGGATCTTCCCGGGATTCTGACCGCCCGTGCAGCCAACTGGCGAGCCGGTGCGAGGGTAGGTCGCGCCGACGCCGCCCTGACAAAAATTGTGTCGCCCCGCCGCACGGGACATGCTTTGCCTGTGCCCCGTCACCTCAGGTCCTTTCGCTTCCGTCGCCCCACCCACTCGGCACTCGCCGGATTGCTCGTGGCCGGACTGGTAGCTACAGCCGGCTTGGCGACTGCAACCAGGTCGGCCGCAGCGGCATCTGCCACCTCGGCCGCCGCGGCATCTGCCACCTCGACGGTGGTGGTCGGCGCTCCCGTGGCGTTCGGCACTGCTCCCACCTTGGGATCGATGGCGGGCCAAACTCTGGCGTCTCCTGTTGTCGCCATGGCGCCGACACCCGACGGCAACGGGTACTGGCTGGTCGCGGCCGACGGCGGAGTCTTCACCTTCGGCGACGCCCACTTCTTCGGCTCTTTGGGCGGGACCCACCTCAACCAGCCGATAGTGGGAATAGCGCCGACCCGGGACGGCAACGGGTACTGGCTGGTGGCAGCCGACGGCGGCATCTTCAGCTTCGGCGACGCCCACTTCTTCGGGTCTACCGGCGGTACCCACCTCAACCAGCCGGTGGTGGGAATGGCCCGGACCTCCGACGGCGATGGGTACTGGCTGGTGGCGTCTGACGGCGGGATCTTCACGTTCGGCGACGCGCCGTTCCTGGGATCAACCGGCGGGGTCCACCTGGACGCACCCGTCGTCGGCATGGCGGCGAGCGGAGTCGGCCCCGGCTACTGGCTCACCGCGGCAGATGGTGGGGTCTTCACCTTTGGGAAGGCACCCTTCCTGGGCTCCCTTTCCGGATCGTTGTTCTCCGCCACAGGGGCGACTGTCGGCGGCATCGCGGCGGCCCCGGATGGAACCGGATACTGGTTGCTGCCGACGGCGCACCCGATGGTGTCGCTGCCGTCGCTCCCCGTCCTCGAACCCGGCGACACTGGGGCTGCCGTACTCGTCCTCCAGCAGCGGCTCTCGGCGCTCGGCTACTGGGTAGGGACCCCCGACGGCAGCTTCGGGGACAGCACCGAGCAGGCCGTGTGGGCTCTCCAAAAGGCGGCCGGTCTCAGCCCTGACGGCGTCGTCGGTCCCGCCACCTCGGCGGCTCTGGACGCGGGCGTCCTCCCGCACCCTCGGAGCACCTCGGGCTACGTCATCGAAGTCGATCTCACCGACGACCTCCTGATGTTTGTCACCAACGGAAAGATCGACTACGTGTTCAACACCTCCACCGGTGGTGGCTACACCTATACCGATGAGGGGGTCACCTCCGTGGCCGAGACGCCCGTCGGCCAGTTCCAGATCTACCGCCAGGTCGACGGCCTGGTGACCGACTCCCTCGGTCAGCTGTGGATGCCGAAATTCTTCTATGAGGGCTTCGCCATCCATGGCGACGGCGAGGTACCCCCGTTCCCGGTCTCCCACGGTTGCGTCCGGGTGAGCGACGAGGCGATCGACTTTATCTGGCAGGCCAACCTGGCGCCCATCGGTACGGAGGTGTGGGTCTACAACTAATGGGGCGACCGCTCCCGGGTCAGGTCAGTGGCCGGCCATTGACGTCGACCCGGCAGGCCTGCCGCCAGGCCCTCGGCAGCCGTCCCCGCCGGCCGAAGGCGCCGGCGCGGCGCAACGCCTCGCACACGGGACGAAAGGACTCGGCCTTCAGCTGGAGCCGTGACTCGCTCTTGCGGACCCGGTTCCATGTCTGCCATCCGGGTAAGCCGACCACCTTGTAGACGCCCGGGTGGATCAGGCTGTCGAATATGCCCACCATGGCGAATGGCGCGGCATGGCGCACGATGAAGCGCTCGATCGGCGACGCCTCCCGCCACAACTCCGGCAGCAGCGTCCGGGCGAAGGACAGGTGCCGGGCCTCTTCCATGCGGTGGTAGTGGTTGACCTCACGCACGAATGGGTCGGTGTCGGGATGCTCGCTCGATCGCCGCTGGATGAGGTCGGGCGCCTCCTCCCCGGTGAGCACCATGACACAGAACATGGCCTGGTGCCGGAGGGCCCGGGTCGTCATAGAGCGGTCGACGCGCGAGTAGATGCCTCTGGTAAAAGGGCTCACCGCTTTGGGTGACAGCTGCTCAATCACCCGGACGAACAGGCGCGAATGGCGAGTCTCCTCACCGATCTCGTGCAGCACGTAGGTCACCCTCGGATCGACCAGGTCGGTTCGCCACGCCAGCATCAGCCCGAACCCGGCCATGAGCACTGACTCGAAGCGCACGCCGGCGTCGAGGATCGAGGCCAACTCCTCCCGCGCCAGGCGCACCCACTGGTCTTCGGTCAAGTCCAGATTCAGGTCGGCGACGCTCAGGAGCTCGCGGGGCAGCACCATGCCGGGCCCGACCGATCCGGCCACCTCGGTGTCGGGCTCGATGATCCGGCGCAGCGAGGCCGCCGACAGCCGCTCGATGCGCTGGTCGTTGGCGAGGACGGTACCCATAGTTCGCCACTCTTATTGAAATGATGAAAACTGTCAACCCGTCATTTCCTGCTACCGTACGACTGTGACAAACGCCACTCTCGACCTGGCTCTCGGCAAAGGGGCCCGGACCCGCCAGGCCCTGCTCGACGAGGCGATCACCCAGTTCGCCACTGTCGGCCGGCGCGGCGCATCAGTGGCGAGCATCGCCCGCGAGGCCGGACTCACGCCTAGCGCGGCCTACGTCTACTTCTCGTCGAAGCAGGCGCTGTTTGAGGCGGCCGTCGATGCCGACGCGGCCGGGCTCATGGCCGACGCCCTGCCCGAGTTGATGGGCGGCACCTTTGACGGCAACTTCGGTCGCGTTTTTTCCCGGCTGCTTCGGGCCCTGCCTGCCCACCCTCTGGCCCGGCGGATCCTGGCCGGCGAGGAGGGCACCGGCACCGAACGCCTCAACCTGCTGCCCGCCGAAGCCCGGCTCCACGCCGGGCTCACCCGAGCGCTGCGCCGAGGCCAAGCCGAAGCAACGGTGCGCCGAGACATCGACCCCGAGACCTTCGCGGTCGGAGTGGAAGCCATCGTGATCGCCCTGATCATTGCCATTCTACAGACGGGCGGGGAGGCTGATCCCAGGTCGTCGGCCGGCGTCCTGGCCGTGCTCGAGGCCTCGATCCGCCCGGCACCCCTCGACCGCTGAAGAAAGGGGCACCAACCCCTCTAGGCGCTGTCACAAACTGTCACGGAGCGATTATGGTGCCATGCGCAGGCGAAGGCGATCTTTGAGCAGGAGCAATGGCGTCAGGAGCTCACACCAAGCAGGGTCGGCGGGTACCCGTGCGGCGTATAACGATCGCGGTCATCGCGGGGGGCGTGGTCGTCGCCGGGGCGGTCGCCGGCGCCAGCTATGCCACGGGTCACGGGAGCCACAGTGCGTCGCCTGACGCGGCCGCGTCGCCGACCACGGTCCCACCTCCACCCCTTCGGCTAACGACCTCCTCGCCTTCGGCCAACGCCACCAACGTGGCACCCAACTCGCCGATCACCCTGTCATTCTCGGCCCCTCTCGCGGCGTGGCCGACCGAGCCCACCATCACACCCTCGATCCCGGGGTCGTGGCTGGCCTCGGGCTCTACCCTGACCTTCACACCGGCCGGCGGTTGGGTGCCGTACAGCACCGTCAAGGTGACCGTCCCGGCCGGCCTGGCCGGCGCCACCGGGAGCCGCGTTGGCCCGCTCCGCTCGCCGGCCTCGGTTGCATTTAGCATCGCCCCCGGCTCCAACCTGCGCGTCCAGCAGCTGCTCGCCGAACTCGGCTACCTCCCGCTGTCGTTTACGCCCGCGGGCGCCCCGCCCAGCCAGCCGGCGATCGACTCCGAGCCCACCGTGGCATCAGCAGTGTCGTCCGTGCCTGAGGCCGGCACCTTCTCCTGGCGGTACGCCAACACCCCAGTCTCCCTCCAGAGCCAATGGGCCCAGGGCCAGCCCAACGTGATCGACCGCGGCGCCATCATGGCGTTCGAGTCCGCCGAGGGGCTGACCACCGATGGCGTAGCCGGGCCCCAAGTGTGGACCGACCTTCTCGCCGCGGTCGCGCAGCGCCAGGTGACCAGCCAGCCGTACAACTACCTGATGGTGAGCGAGTCCCTCCCCGAGACGCTGCAGGTCTGGTCCGACGGCGGCATTATCGCCTCGACGCTGGCCAACACGGGTATCCCCGAAGCCCCCACCGCCCAGGGCACCTTCCCCGTGTACGCCCGCTACGCCTCCACCACCATGTCGGGCCTGAACCCGAATGGCACCCCCTACCACGACCCCGGCGTGCTGTGGGTGGCGTACTTCAACGGAGGCGACGCCGTTCACGAGTTCCCTCGGCCCGGCTATGGCTATCCGCAGAGCCTCGGCTGTGTGGAACTGCCGGCGTGGACCGCCGAGGGCATCTGGGGCACCGACCCCATCGGCACCTTGGTAACCGTCGCCTGATCGCAGGCGGGCTGCGCCGGCCCCAGACTCGCAGGCCGCCATATCAAGATGTCCGCCCGTATCAACGAGGCGGACATCTTGATATGGCACCCCCGCTCTTGCACTGACCATGGCTGGGTGGCCCCCGAAACCGGGCCCGGGCGGTCCGCATCGAGCGGCTCCCCGCCGGCTTCTAGCAACACCCCACCCGCGGCCCGGTTGAAGGGGACCGGCATGGCGAGGCTTCCAATCACTCCCTGTACGGGACCGGCGTGGTGGCACTCTGGCGATCGAGTTCTTGGGGCCGGTTGTGGGATAGGGCTGCTGGCGCCGGGTCGGGGTCGGGGCCGGTTCTGACCTGGGGTGCGGGCCGCCGCCGATGTGGTGATTGAGCCCTCGGGGCGTGAGGCTCAATGCGTCCGGGGTGGCAGGGGGGCTGGTAAGCGAGGAGGGGGTTGGGCTGCTAGGTGGGTGCCGGCGAAAGGATCCCGGTGCCTGCCAGGGTGACGGGACGCTACCGGTTGGGAACGCTCGACCGGCTGGCGCACGGACCCGCGGTGATTGGCGCGCTACTGGGGGAGACCCCCAGCCCTCCCGCCCGGTGGTATTGAGCGACTGTGCGTCAGGTTCTTCAGGCCCTCAGATTGAGCGGGACTGGCGGTTCGATCCAGCGCCTCCACGCCGAGTTGTTCCAGCACGGGGCGAGCGTGCCCGAAGCTCGCATCGATTCCTCTCAAGTGGACAGACCTCCGTGGCAGACCCGCGCCCCGGGTAGAGGTCTGTCCGTCTGGATGTCGATTTCGGCATCGCTGTGGACAGACCTCTCTGGTTGAGCGGGCGCTGACGTCGAGGTCTGTCCGTTTCAATGCCGGCAACAAACGGCCACCCGCTAAGGAGTCCCGCTCTTCGGGTGGGCACGATCTAGGTCGGATACGTTCGTAATGTATCAGAGGTCTACGAAGTTAAGAATGGACTGGAATCCGTCGCCAATGACACCGTTGAAATTGCCAGAGGTATTTGGACCGTTCATCGAGCTTCTTGCAGGCGGCCTCGCCGATACGAACCATGTGCTCCTTCGCGACGAGTTGCAGGTCGTCGTCCTTCCGGGCATCGTGATGCTCGAGCGCGGGGGGTTCGCCATTTCGGAGGAGCGACCCGAAGTAGCCGAGCTCGTCCGGATGGCACGTGATGTCGCTCGTAGCATGCCTCAATAGAGCGGTACCGGCCGCCGCCATGAGATCCGATCCAACTGCCGAGCTCATTGACGAGGCCTGGACCGCGGTGGCATCAGACGCGTCGACCGCATCGCCGAAGTTGCCGGCGGACGTCGACGTCACTGGCGAAGGTGGGCACCTGCCTTCCAATCTGGCAGTCGAGGACACGGCGGTGGCCTGCGTTGCGTCCGCGCTTCTTGCCGCCGCGGCGCTGCGCCGGCAACGGGGTACTTCCGTCCGCGGTGTCATCCTCGACCGGGGCCACGTGACTGCCGCGGTGCGAAGCGAGCGCTACTTCCAACGAGGTGGGCAGTCAGCCGGCGCCGGCTTCGCGTCCCTGTCGCGGTTTTGGCGCAGCGCTGACGGGTGGGTCAGGACCCACGGCAATTACCCCTGGCACCGCGCCGCACTGGCGGCCGCCCTGAGTACCCCAGAAGACATCGACGCGGTCGGTGCCGCCATCGCCGTCCTGCCATCGGAACAGGTCGAGGAGCAGGTCTGCGCCTCCGGCGGTATCGCCGCCGCGGTCCGATCCCTCGAGGAGTGGCGGGCCCACCCCCAGGGGCGGGCCGTCGCGTCCGAGCCCCTGGTCGGGCACCAGGTGATCGGAGAGGCGCCACCCCGACGGCGGCCGCGAGCCGAACTTCCCGCAGGTGGCGTCCGGGTATTGGACCTGACTCGGGTCATCGCCGGCCCGGTGTGCACCCGCTTCCTCGCTGCCTGTGGCGCCGACGTGCTGCGGATCGACCCGCCCTTGCGCCCGGATATGCGGGCCGGCGCAACGGCCGACACCCTCCTCGGTAAGCGCAGCGCAGTCATGGACCTGGAGACGAAGGACGGCGCTGAGACGCTCCAGCGCCTTCTCGGCCAGGCCGATGTCGTCGTCTGCGGCTACCGGCCCGGCGCCCTCGATCGCTTCGGTCTCGACGCCCACGTCCTGGCCGAGCGCCACCCCGGCCTCGTGGTCGTGTACCTCGACGCGTGGGGCCACAGTGGCCCGTGGGCGGATCGGCGCGGCTTCGACAGCGTCGTACAGGCGCCCACCGGCATCGCCAGGGCCGAGTCCGCCGACGGCATCGAGCCCGGCGCGCTCCCCTGCCAGTTGCTCGACCACGGCACCGGCTACCTGGCCGCAGCCGCGGCCATGGACGGCCTCCGCCGCCAGGCCGACATCGGCGGCACCCACATCCGCGGGCTCTCCCTGGCCCGGACGGCCGGTTGGCTCACCGCCGGCTCTGCTACCGCTGCGCCCAGAGGGACGGCGGCACCCGCGCCACGCAACCCGGGCCCAGCACGTCGGGACCCCGCCACCGCCGAGGCCCTCGACCCCGACCCGACCCGCGATCGACCCGCCTGCTTGGTCGACCTCGACAGCGCCCAGGGAGCGGTCCGGGTCGTCGCTCCGCCCGGCTCCATCGACGGTGTGCCGCTGCGATGGCGCCGGCCGTTGACCGGCTACGGAGCCGACCCACCCACCTGGTCATAGCCGGATCCCCGGTTTGGCCGAATCCGTGGGTTATAGGGCATTGACGCCACAACCCCGATGAAGGACCCTGGTGGGGATGAAGCGACGCGACGTCACCATCGTGGTATTTCCCGGAGTGCAGTCGCTCGATGCCATAGGGCCGTTCGAGGTATTCGCCAGCGCGACCCGCGTCGTCCAAGGGCTGGGACGATCGGGCGGCTACCAGGTCACGCTGGCCTCGACGGACGGGCAACCTGTCTGGGCAACGAGCGGGGTAGGCCTGTGCACGGTGCAGTTGCCCGAAGCCAGGACGAGCCGCCCTGACACGCTGATCCTGCCCGGTGGCGAGGGCGCCCTACGAGCCCGTGGCGAGACCGCACTGATGGCGTGGATAGCAGCGGTGGCACCTCGTTGCCGGCGGGTGGCCACGGTCTGCTCGGGCGCGTTTCTGGCCGCAGAGGCCGGCCTTTTAGATGGACGCCGAGTTACGACCCACTGGGCTCGGGCGGACCAGTTGGCCGCGGAATATTCGGCGCTCGAGGTGGACTCGGACCCCATCTATATCCAGGACGGCAAGTTCTGGACTAGCGCCGGCGTCACCGCCGGCATCGATCTCGCCCTGGCTCTCGTGCTCGACGATCTCGGCGTGGAGGTGGCCCAGACGGTTGCTCGTTGGCTGGTGATGTTCCTGCACCGGCCGGGCGGACAAACCCAGTTCGCGTCGCCGGTTTGGGTACCGCGCGCCGAACGTTCCACGGTGCGGGCCGTGCAGACACTCGTGGAGGCGGCTCCCGGTGGTGACCATCGGCTGCCGGCGCTGGCGGCCGCGGCGGCCATGAGCGTGCGCCACTTCGCTCGGGTCTTCACCGAGGAGGTCGGCGAGACGCCTGGTCGGTTTGTGGAACGGGTCCGCTTGGAAGCGGCCCGGCACCAGCTCGAGACCACCAACGACACCCTCGACGTCGTGGCCAGCTGCTGCGGCCTGGGCACCGCCGAGACACTGCGACGGGTCTTCCACCGGCGACTGAACGTCGCTCCCGATGCCTACCGGCGACGGTTCCGCGTCGTCGCCGATGAAAGGAAGCTCGCATGAGCGACACCCTGCAGGTTGCCATCCCGGTCTTTCCGAGGTTCACCGCCCTCGACGCTGTCGGCCCGTACGAGGTGCTGCAACGGATCCCCTGTCTCGATATCACGTTCGTCGGTCACCAGCGGGGCGAGGTCCGCACCGAGAATGACATGCTGGGCGTCGTGGTCGACGCCACCTTCGAGGACCTTCGCGAGCCCGACGTCATCGTATTCCCCGGAGGATTGGGCACCCGAGCCCAGCAACATGACGACCGGGTGCTCGACTGGGTGCGCCACGCCCACGGCACCAGTCGATTTACCACTTCGGTTTGCACCGGGTCCTTGGTGCTCGGCGCCGCCGGACTGCTGCGGGGCCTGACCGCCACGACTCACTGGGCGTGCTATCCCGAGCTCGAAGCCCACGGCGCCCAGCCCACCCCACAGCGGGTCGTGGAGCACCTCGAGGAGCGGATCATCACCGCGGCGGGCGTGTCCAGCGGCATCGACATGGCGCTGCGCCTGGTAGAGCTGCTCGTGGACCGCACCGCAGCCGAGGCAGCCCAGCTCATGATCGAGTACGACCCCCAGCCCCCCTTCGACTCCGGTTCGCTCGCCAAGGCGAGCGATGCCACCCTCACCCGGGTCAAGGAGTACGCCGAACTGCGTCAGTAGCGATCCAGGTCAGAGGACCGCGACGGTCGACGTCGAATACCAGTAGCGATGACGGAACCGCACCGGCTCGGACGCGCGTCCATGACCCGGCGCCGGTTCCTGACCACCACCGCTGGCGCCGGCGCCCTGGCGCTGGGGGCCTCGGCGCTGCGCTGGCCGGCGCTCGCCGCCACGACAGCGGCCGGACGGTCACCGGCCGCCCCGGGCGGCCAACTCGGCCTGCCCAGCGCGGTCTACGGCGGGGAGCTCCAGTACTTCCGCATGTCCCCCAGCAGCATCCCGGCCCGACTCGCCCTGTGCCAGCAGGCGGCGTTCAACCTTGTCCAAACCTACGTCCCGTGGAACGTCCACCAGTGGCTCCCCGGCCCCCTCGACTTCACGGGCCTGACGCACCCGATCCTGCCCGACGACCACCTCGACGAGTACCAGGAACAGGATCCCTACAACGAATATGAGACCGGCGGTCTCGACGGCCGCTTTGGTCTCCTATGCAACACCGACCTGCACGGCTTTCTCACTCTGTGCCGTGACGCGGGGTTCAAGGTGGTCCTGCGCCCCGGTCCGTTCATCTCCGACGAATGGCGCAACGGGGGCTTCCCCGACTGGTTTCTCGACCTGGCGCCGCCCGACATGTACGAATACGGTCCAGCTGGCAATCCCTTCACCGCCACCGTCCCCTTCGGCGACTATCCCCTGGCCAACATCACTGGTGGCCAGACGCTCTACTACTACCCCCAACCGAGCTACGCCTCCGACCACTACCTCGCCGGCGCGCGCAGCTGGTTGACGGCGTTCGGCGAGTTCGTCCAACCCTGGCTGGCGACCAACGGCGGTCCGGTCATAGCGGTGCAGGTCGACGACGAGTCCTGCTTCTTTTACCGATTCGGGCCGTTCGAGGTCGACTACAACCCGGCCATGCTGGCGCGCTACCGGGCCGCCACCAGTTCCGACACCCCCCGCGCCTGGCCGCTCCCCGAAGCCGGCATCCCGGCGCTGCGGCCGGCGTTGTCGTGGCAACGGTTCAAGGCCGGCCAGGTGGCGACCTACCTCGGCGCGCTCGCCACCGACCTGCGAGCCGCCGGCGTCGACGTGCCGATCACCCACGAGATCGAGCAGACGATGGTCCCGCCCACCTCCATCGCCGACCTGGCCCAGGTCGTGCTGATCACTCCCGAGACCTACCCCGGCAGCACCGGGCCGGAGGTGATGCCGACGATCGAACTCACCGCTCTGTCGGTGCGGGCCGCCCACCGCAACGCTGTCAGCCTGTGGGCAACGGAGATGGACGACGACGTCACCCTCTTTGACCTGCTCATCGGAGAGGGCATCGTGGGGGGGATCTCGTTCGACTACACCAGCGGGGTCGACGACTCCCTCGTCACCGACCGGGGCCGCTTGGGTCGCACGCTGGCCACCGCCGGCCCCCTCCTCGCCTCGGCAACCCGCCGGGCCGACGTGGCGGTGATATGGGACACCTCCCTCACGCACCTCCCCTACGGTGCCCAGCGCTGGGGCTTTCGGGTCGACGTCCGCCGGATCATTGAAAATGACGTGCCCGCCCTGGCCACCCTCCTGCTGCGTTCCGGTTTGGCGTTCGATCTGGTGGACGTCGAAGCCGCCGAGCCTTCTGACTTTCTCAGCTACCCGACGATTTTTCTGGCTGCGGCCGACATCCTGCCCCGCGCCACCCAGGACGCGCTCGTGGGGTACGTGCGCGCCGGCGGGCGGCTGGTCTGCTGGCCGGCGCCGCCGTATCTGGACGAAGAACTGTTCCCTTATTCGGTCCTGCGCGACCAGTGCTTTCCCGAGGCGGACCTGGACTTCTATCCCGCGGACGGGCAGACCATCTCGGTTCTTGGCCAGCCGGTGCCGGTATGGCGCGGGGTGCAGACCTATCGGCTGTCCCCGGGCGTTACTGCCGTGGCGTCGCGGGCCGGCGTCCCGTGCGGATACTCCCGACAGGTGGGGCACGGCTCGGCGGTCCTGCTCGGATCGTGGTTGGCAGCGGACTCCCCCGCGGGCCGGGAGGGGACCATCCTCGAGGAAGAGTCGCTCCCCGTGCCGGTCGGCAGCGGGACGGCTCTCGCTGTCGCCCAACGGTTGGCGGCTACTCACTTCGGGCCCGTTGCCGTGGTCCCTGCCGAACTCGACCCCGACCTTCTTCCGGGCGGACCGGCCACGTCGGTGCTCGTCTACCTCTACACCAATGAGCGGCGCTTTGGTGAGTTCATCTGCGGAGGCGTGGTCGCCTACTCCAACGGGAACCAGACCTTCGGGCTCGTCGAGATCAACACGACCGATGTCGAGCTCACCGTTTCACAGTTCCCGTACCACCCCATCCTGCCGGCCCATGTCCAGGCGGTGCAGGCGCTCGCCGGCGTCGAACCCCACGTGTCGGTCACCGACCTGCGGGTACAGGCCCGGATCCTCGACGGACCAGTCCCAGGCGCGGCGACGGTCATGGCCACCAACCGCTTCCCCGACACGGTCGACGTCGTCCTCACCACCAAGGTCGCCGGGCGCTCGGTGCGGCTGCCAACCATTGGCAGCATGACCCTTCCGGCCGACACCGGGATCCTGCTGCCGGTGGGCTATCCGTTAGGCGACGGGGTGAGTGTGGTGCAGGGGAGCGTGCAGCTGAGTGGGGCGACCGTTGTGGCGCCAGCCGTGACGCTGGATCTCTGGTCGCCTTCCGGCGGCGAGGTCCTGGTCTCCCTACCGGGCTCCCTCGCCGGCGCCACCCTCGACGGGAAAGCCGTGGCCGCGGCGTCCCTGCCGGACCACGTGGTGCGCGTCGCCCTGCCGGCGGGTGACCACACGCTCGTCCTGCTCTGGCGCTAGGCCGGCGGGAGCCGGCGGGCGGGGGCCGGCGGCGGGGCCGGCG
>PMHH01000074.1 GCA_003156595.1 Acidimicrobiaceae bacterium | reverse complement strand
TGCCGGTTCCCCTCGATGAGTATCCGGTCCATCAGTTGCCGCTGTCGATGCGCCATGTCGGCACCAGTGACCGCAACTTCTACGACCGTTGCTACTTCAACGCCCACGATCGCACCGGCGACATCTTCCTCATCACCGGCCTGGGCGTGTACCCGAATCTGGGCGTGATAGACGCCTACGCCACGGTGCGGCGAGGTGACACCCAGTGGGCGGTCCGCTGCTCGGATGCCCTGGGTGAACGTGGCCTCGACGCCCGGGTCGGCCCCTATCGAGTAGAGGTCATCGAACCGTTGTCGAAGGTCCGGGTCGCCTGCGATACCGGCGAGCAGGGGCTGGCGTTCGACCTCACGTGGGAAGGGTCTTTTGCCTGCATCGACGAGCCGCACCACATCCTGCACAGCGGCAATCGGGTCATCATCGAAGGGCGCCGCTTCGCCCAGGTTGGCACCTGGTCGGGGCTGCTCAACGTGGATGGGACCGACATCGAGGTCACGCCCGACCGCTGGGTTGGCTCGCGCGATCGCTCGTGGGGGATCCGCCCGGTCGGCGAGGCCGAACCCCCGGGCCGCGACGCCGACGAGCCGCGAGAAGGCTTCTGGTGGCTCTACGTCCCCCTGCGCTTCGACGATTTCGCGGTGATCGTCATCGTGCAGGAGGACCCCGACGGGACCCGCACCCTGAGCGGGGCCAGTCGGGTGTGGCCCGACGGCCGCCACGAGCAGTTGGGCTGGCCGGAGCTCGATATCACCTACCGATCCGGTACCCGCCATCCCGAGCGGGCCGTGCTGCACCTGCGCAGCGCCGACCGCAAGCCGGTGACCGTCGAGGTGGAGACGCTCGGCGGGGTGGCCCTGCACATCGGCGCCGGCTACGGCGGTGACCCTGACTGGTCGCACGGTCAGTGGCGTGGCCGTAACTGGGTCGACAGCTCGGTGTACGACCTCACCGACCCCGCCGTGGCGGGACGCATCCCTTTCGGCGTGATCGACCACGTGGCCCGGGCGACCTGTGACGGGGCCGAGGGATTCGGCCTGTTCGAGCACGCCACCGTGGGGCGGCACGACCCCACCGGCTTCAAGGACTGGCTCAGCGTCGCCCCATAATCCCCGCCGGCTGCGGCCCGAGACCGGGGCGGCCGCATCGAGATGCCGGCCCGGATGAACGAGGCCGGCATCTCGACACGCCAGCCCCGCTCTCCCTCGCACCACCGCCGGCTTGGCCCGAAAATCAGAGGGCGGGTAGCGGCTCGGGCCGCCAGTAGGGAGGTCCGTCCGCGGCTAAGCCTGCGCCAGGCACCCTGCACTGAGACGGACAGACCTCGGGTGGCTGGCTACGCCTCACCGGGAGGTCTGTCCGCTGGGATGCCGAAATCGACATCAGGACGGACAGACCTCGCGCCGGCACGGGCGGCAACGCCCGAGGTCTGTCCGCGGACCAGCGTGCAACGGAGCTGGCGCTGGGTCAGGGTCGGGGCCGGTTCTGGCCTCGAGCGCGGGCCGTCGCAGCAGTGCTAGCGGACCAGGTCGCCCCGTAATCCCCGCCGCTCCAGCCCGGAGGTTCGGTAGCCTCGGTACCTCTTGGGGGAGATAGCCGGGTCTCCCCCGCCGCCCGCGCACCGGAGCTACTCGTCGTGCCCAGCCGCCAGATCAACCAGAAGATCGCCGTCGGTGTCGTCTTTGTCGGCGCCATGTTCATGAACATCATGGACGTGACGATCGTCAACGTGGCCCTGCCCACCATCGGTCGCCAGTTTCATGTTCGGCCCGACTCGGTCGACACGGTGGCCATCGGGTACCTCGTCAGCCTGGCCGTCTTTATCCCCGCCTCCGGTTGGCTGGGGGACCGCTTCGGCGGCCGTCGGGTGCTGCTGACCTCGATCGTCATCTTCACGGGGGCGTCCGCCCTGTGCGGGGCCGCCGACAGCCTGGGACAACTGGTGTTCTTCCGGGTGGTGCAGGGCGTTGGCGGCGGCCTGATGGTGCCGGTGGGCATGGCCATGCTCTACCGTGCCTTCCCCCCGGCCGAGCGGGTCCGAGCCTCGAGCATCTTGGTGATCCCCACCGCCGTCGCTCCGGCCCTGGGCCCGGTGCTGGGCGGCCTGTTCGTCACCGATGTCTCCTGGCGCTGGGTCTTCTACGTCAATGTTCCGGTAGGCATCGCGGCGGTGGTGTTCGGCCTGGTCTTCCTGGTCCGGCAGGAGGAGCCACGTCCGGGCCGTTTCGACCTGGTCGGGTTCCTGCTCTCCGCGGCCGGGCTCGGATTGGTCATGTACGGCGTCTCCGAGGGCCCCTTCCACGGCTGGGGCAGCCCCCTGATCGTCGCCACCATCGCCATCGGGGCGGGCCTGCTTATCGCCATGGTGGTGGTCGAGCGCCGTATGACAGACCCGCTCATCGACCTCCACCTGTTCTCCGACCGGCTGTTCCGTAGCTCCAACGCGGTCCTGAGTCTGGGATCGGTCGCCTTCATCGGGATGCTGTTCCTTGTGGCCCTGTTCTTCCAGGACGGCCTCGGGCTCAGCGCCCTGCAATCGGGGCTCAACACCTTCCCCGAGGCGCTCGGTGTGATGGCCGGGGCCCAGATCATCACCAGAATCCTCTACCCGAGGTTCGGGCCCCGCCGGATCATGGTCGGCGGCCTATTCCTGCTCGCAGTGGCGCTGGGCTTGCTGGCCCTGGTCGGGACCGGGACCAACCTGTGGTTGGTCAGGGTGGACCTGTTCGTGTGCGGGTATTCCATGGCGCACGTGTTCATACCCGCCCAGGCGGCCGGTTTCGCCACCATCTCGCCGGCGGACACCGCCCGGGCGTCCACTCTCTTCAACGCCCTACGCCAGCTGGGATCGGCCGTAGGCGTGGCGCTGCTCAGCACGGTCGTCGCCGAGGTCGGACCACTGCGGACCGTTGCCGGCCGTACCCTCCCCAATCTGACCAGCTACCACGACGCCTTCCTGGCAGCCGCCGGCGTCGCCATCCTGGCGGCCGGATGCGCCCTCACCATCAGCGACGCCGACGCGGCGGGCACCATGGTCCGCCGCCACGGCCGATCCTCGGCTGGCCCTGCTCCTGCCGGGACCCCCGAGCCGTTGCCTGCCGGCGGCTAAGGCCGCCGGCGCCGCCGAATCAGGTTCCACGGGCGAACTTGTGCGGTTGCGGGATTGGCTGGCTGCCGAGGGGGTGACTCAGGTGGTGATGGAGGCCACCGGGGTGTATTGGCGTCCGGTCGTGCACCACAAGGCGCTGTTTGACCGTGAGGGATGAAGGGGCACCTCCAGCCGTGCACCCAGCCGATCAGGGCCGGTCGTAGGAGGGTTCCTCCCACCACGGGTACCAATCGGGCAGATCCCGGCTGGGCGCCAGGGACCACTGAGCGGGGCGTTTCTCGAAGAATGCGGTGATCCCCTCCGCAGCATCAGCCATCCGTCCGGTCTGCCAGATGGCCAGCGAGTCCACCCGGTGGGCCTCCATGGGGTGGTCGGCGCAGAGCATCCGCCAGAGGATCTGTCGGGTGATGACCGCTGAGACCGGGGCGGTCGACGCCGCTATCTCCTCGCCTAGGGCCCGGGCCGCGCCCAGCAGATCCTCTTGGGGATGCACGCTGCGTACCAGCCCGCCCGCTAACGCCTCACTCGCCGGGAACACCCGGGCCGTCAGGCACCACTCCAGGGCCTGGCTGATGCCCACCACACGCGGCAGGAACCAGCTGCACGCGCCGTCGGGCACGATCCCCCGCGCCGCGAACACGAACCCGACTCGAGCGGTGTCGGCCATCAGCCGGATGTCCATGGCAAGGGTGATGGTGGCGCCGACCCCGACAGCTGGACCGTTGATGGCCGCGATCACCGGCTTCAGGCATCGAAATATCCGCAGGGCCACCACCCCGCCGGCGTCTCGCGGTGCCGTCCGCCCGGACGGGGCGTCGCCATGGTCGAAGCTGGAGGCGCCCCCGCCCAGGTCGGCGCCGGCACAGAAGGCCCGGCCCCGCCCAGTGACGATCACGGCCCGCACCGAGTCGTCAGCATCGACCTCGTCGAACGCGCTCAACAGATCGGAGTACATGTCCAGGTCGAAGGCGTTGAGCCGGTCCGGCCGGTCCAGGGTGATGGTGGCGACCGGGCCCTCGACCTGGTAGTCGATCGTGGTATAGCTCATACGCCGAACGGTAGACGGTCCCGGCGATTGTTCGGATCTGGGGGTATTGAGCGCCTTACTTGACGGCTCGGAAGGCGATCGCGGGGGGGTCCAGGAACGGGGCCCCGATGTAGCCGCGAAGGCAGCCGGGGCTGGCGACTTCTGACCGCGGGCCGCCACTTCTGACCCCGGCCGCCAGTCAGAAGTTGACTGCCCAGCAGGCGGGAGTGTGGGGTGGGGCCGGCATGCCGGAAGGCTGCCCCGTTCATGAAATGCGGGGCAGCCTTCCGCTGCGTGCCGGTCCCATCCCTCGTTGGGCAACGCCTCAGGTAGTGGCCCCGGAGCGCTGAATCGCCTTCTCGTCAGTTCCCAGGTACGAGGCGATGACAGCCGGGTGAGCCAGCACCTCGGCGGGGGTGCCTTCGGCAATGACACCGCCCAGCTCCAAGGCGATTAGACGGTCGCAGATGCTGCTGACCATCGGCATGTCGTGCTCGATGATCATTAGGGAGCAGCCGGTGCGGTCTCGGATCCGCAGCAGGAGCGGGCCGAGTGCTTCGGTCTCCTTCTGGGCTACGCCACCGGAAGGTTCGTCGAGCATCAACACCTTCGGGTCCTGGGCCAAGATGCACGCCAAGTCCACGATGCGGCGGCTCCCCGTGGACAGCTCCCCCGTGAGCTTCTGCTTGAAGGCAGTCAACCCCATCAGCTCGACCAGATCTTCTACCACCGCCTTGACGGCCAGTTCGGATTCGTAAGAGGCCGGCAGCTGCAGGGCGGCCGCGAACATGTCGCGGCTGCCCAAGTGCCGCTCCCGGGCCACCGCGATGGTCTCAGCGACTGTCAGTCCCGGATAGAGCAAGGCGTCCTGGAACGATCGGGCCATGGCGCCCTTCGCCCTCATGTGGGGAGCCCAGTCCGTGACATCGACCCCCCGCAACCAGATGCGGCCGCCGTCGAGGGGCAGGAACCCAGAGATGCAATCCATCAGGGTGGTCTTGCCCGCCCCGTTGTGACCGATGAGCCCGACGATCTCGCCCGGCTGCACATGCAAGTCGACGTGATCCACGGCGGTGATCCCGCCGAAGCGCTTCACCACGTCGTAGCAGGCGAGCACCGGCTTGGCGTTGGGATCTGGCGGCAAGCGAACCGGCGTTGATGCCGCAGCCAGACTGGCGACCGCGGCGGCTTCTTCCTCCGCCTTGGCTTTGGCCGCCTTGGTCATACGCCGGGGCTTGGCGGCGCCGACCTCGGCGGTGGCGGCGCCGACCTGGGCGCTGGCGGCCTCGTGGCTGCCTGCCCCCGAGATGAAGACCGCTCGTAGGATGTCGGGCCGCTCCAGCAGCTCCGCAGCCGGCCCCTCGAAGCGGACCTCACCCTTCTCCATGAACACGGCCCGCTCGGCCAATTGGAGCGCCACGTTGACGGACTGCTCGACGATCACAATGGTCGAGCCGCGGCGGTGCACCTCGCGCACCACTTCGAGCAGCTGGCCAACGATGGTGGGCGCCAGCCCCAAAGACAGCTCGTCGATCATCAGGAGCTGGGGTCGGGTCATGAGGGCCGTGCCGAGAGCCAGCATCTGTTGCTCGCCGCCCGAGAGGTTGCCGGCCATCTGCCCGCGACGTTGGGCCAGCACCGGAAAGAGTTCGAGGACCTCCTCCTTGGCCAAGGCGATGCGCTCGGGCTCGTCGCGGATCAGCCATGACGCCAGACGCAGGTTCTCGGCCACCGAAAGGGTGGGGAACACTCCCTTGCCGCCGGGCATCAGCGAGATCCCCTTGCGGGCCGTGACGTCGGCGGGCGTCTTGGTGATGTTCTCGCCCCTGAAGAGCACGGTGCCGGCGGTCGGGCGGACCAAACCACAGATGCCCTTGAGCAAGGTGGACTTGCCGGCGCCGTTGGTGCCAAGCAGGGCCACCATCTCGCCTTCGGTGATGTCGAAGTCCACGTCGAAGAGGATCTGCACCGACCCGTAGGCCATGTCGATCCCCTGGCAGGTCAACAGGAAGTCCCCACCCAGTGCCGGGGCCGGCGCCGGCGCTGGCCGTGGCCCGGGTGCTGGCGCCGGTGGCGAGGCCGGCACCGGCGCGTAGTCGAGAGTTATCGTGGGCAGTTCGGTGGTGTCGTCGGCGGGCGCCACGGCGGGGGCACCCCGGCGCACCGGCGAGGCCTTACGCACCACCGCGGCCTTACGCACCACCGCGGCCTTACGCACCACCGCGGCCTTGCGCANNCGGCCTTGCGCACCACCGCGGCTTTACGCACCGCCGGGTCCTTGCGCACGACCGGGTCCTTCCGCACCGGCACAGCCTTGCCCACCACCGCGGCCTTGCGCGCCACCGCCGCCTTCCGGCCTACCGGGGGGCTCACGTGAGGACCTCGACTGGCATGTCCGGGTCAGCCCCATTCGAAGGTGGCGGGGCGCCGCCCAGAGCGCCGATCAGCAAGCCCTCATCGTCGGGAGACCGATCCGGGCCACCCGTATCGCGCTTGTCGGCGAACAGGCTGGGGACCAGGATGTTCCGCCGCTCGGCTACTACCCGGAGCAAACGATCGCGCAGCGAGTAGACGACCTGGCCCACTCCTCCAGGCACGACGGCGAGAACGAGGAGCAAGGCGGCCCCGCTGATGGCCTCGTGGTAGATGCCCAAAGCGGTAATGGTCTCGAGAAACTTGAAGAACAGGACGCCGATCAGCATGCCGGTCACTGAGCCCAGGCCGCCGATCACGCTGTAGGCGAAGACGGTGATGCTGTCGACGGCCGGGAAGCTGCCCGGGTTGAGGGCTTCGAGCAGCAGGACGTCGAGCGCTCCGGCCACGCCGGCGATGATCCCGGCCACCACGAACCCGGATAGCTTCACTGCGGTGGTGGGGACGGAGGCCGATTGGGCGGCGCGCTCGTTGTTGTCCGCCGCGATCAGGACCCGACCGGCTCGGGCCTTGCGCAGACCCATGGTGACCAGGATGGCAAGCCCGAGGAAGACCAGGCACACCACGTACATCTCGTAGTTGTCATTGAGGTTGAACCGCTGGAGCAGGAGGGGGCGATTGACGCCGTTGCTGGGAAGGAACTGCGGGAAGGTACTCGAGTTGAGGAAGTACTCATCGAGGGCGATGGCCAGCGCCAGAGTGGTGACGCCGAGGAACAGCCCTTTGATCCGCAAGGCCGGCACGCCCACCACCAGAGCGACCAGCCCGCCCGTGGCACCGGCCGCGGCGATCACCAGGAAGAAGTCGCTGTTCCAGTGAGCGACCATGTTGCCCGCCACCATGGCCGCCACCCCAGCAATGCCGAACTGGCCCAGGCTCATCTGTCCGCCCCACCCGGTCAGCACGACCAGGGACACGCCGATCATGGCCCAGACGATGGCGAAGCCGGCCAGGAGCTGGTTGCTCGGCCCCCACATGTGGGGAACGAAGATAAACGCCGCGATGACCGCGAGGATCAGCACCCGGCGAGTCCAGAGCACCTCGGGGATGCGGCGCAGCTCCTCAGGGATGGGCTTGAGGACCGTCACCGACGACCATGACGACGTCCCCGACTCCTGGGCTCTCGACAGCTTTCCGGACTGGGCGAGCAACGCCGCCACGATGACCACCAAGTACACCACGTAGATGAACGATGGTTGGTCGGGGGTGTTCCAGTGGACGAGCTGCTCGGTGATACCCAACCCGACCGCGGCGCCGAAGGCCACCGGCAGCGACTCCATGCGGGCCACCACGGCCGCCGCCAGCAGGGGCAGAAGGACCGTCGGGCCGTTGGAGGCGACGCCGGGCTTCACCCCCTCGAACGGGGCAGACAGCATGTACGTCAGGACCGCCAAGCCCCCGGCGATCGCCCACACGATGGTGACCAGCCGGCGGACCGGGATACCGAGCAGCAGGGCCCGGTCTTCGTTCTCAGCGGCGGCCCGCACCGCGATGCCCATGTTGGTGCGCAGCAGGAACCAGGCCAGGAAGGCGATCACCACCGGTACGACCACCACGATCAGGACCTCGGCGCTGTGGAAGGTGTAGACGTCGACCGTGAACGACACGCTGAACGGCGGCGAGAAGGCACCTGTCAAGGCGGTGAAGTGCTCCTTGGTGCTGCCGGAAAGCTCGAATCCCCCGTACAGCTGGGCCAGCCCGATGCTGGCGACCGTGATGATCAGGCGACTCGACTTTCTAAACCTCCAGCTCATGAAGCGCTCGGTCAGGGCCCCCACGCCCGCCCCGACCGCCACGGCCAAGGGCAGGGCGATCCAGTAGTTGAGCCCGTGCACCTTCACCAAGCCGATGGCCAGCACCCCGACCAGGCTGCCAAGGGCTCCGAGGGCGAAATTGATGAACTTGTTCGCCCGGTAGATCAGGATCAGCGCCATGGCTCCCAAGGCGTAGACCGAGCCGTAGACCACGCCCACCAACACGATCCCGAGGGGGGCGTGGTGGTAGAGGTAGCCGTGGTTACCGTTGGCCAGAGACACGACGACGTACACCACCACGACAGCGGCTATCACCAGCTGGACGCGTCGGGTGAGGCTCGACTGCTTGAGGCGGTCGATGGCGATGCTCACGAGGATGGGATGGGGCAACCCGGCGGACCAGAAGGAATCGTGCTGGCCAGCCAGCGGGCGTTGTCGTACTTACCCGGTTCGTACGCCCCCACCTTGCCGTTGAACGGCGAGATGGCGGTCGGGTCCCAGCAGATCTCCCGGACGTCATTGGGGATGGTGTACTGGTTGGAGCTAAACCCCCACAGTCCGAGCGGTCCTTCCTTGGGCGGATAGTTGAACATGCCCTGCTGGAACGAATTCGGAGTCAGGTTGGGCCCGGCCATCTGGAGACCGATGGCCAGTTCGTCCATCTGGGCGTAGATCAGGTCTACGAAAAAGGACGGTTCCGTGGACGGGCTCACGCTCTCGTAGGCCGCGTACCCGAGGGTCTGGGTGTACGGCACTTCCGGGTTGTTGGGGCTGATCCCGAAAGCGTGAGCTTGGAACTGCTGGTTGTAGAGCTGGCCGACATAGTCGGCGTCGGTGAGGGCCGTGCCCGCGATGATAAATTCCGGGAAGTAGCTCTGCTGGGCGCCCTGACCCGACAGATAGACCGGGAATATAGGGTCGCACCCGCATATGACCGTGGTGATGCCATCCGCCTTGAGCTGGGACACGATCCCGGCGGCCTGCTGCGACTCGGTCCCCAGATCGAGGGTGTAGATGATTTTGGAGACCGGGCAACCTGCTGCCTGCATGATCCCCTGGGCCACGTCGACCGATGTCTGGTACCACGAGTTCTCGGGGGCGAGCAGGGCGAACTTGCGGTGGACGCTGCGGAGGCTGCCCCCGGCGTACGCCGCCACCGGATCCCCTGGGCACAGCTTCTTGACGGCATATTCGGCCGCCAGGCTGGCCACATCGGTGCCATCGGTGTCGGTCGACCAGGTGTAGGGGGCGTTCATCTGATGATACTGGCGCGACAGATACGGGTCGCCAAAGGCCATGACGTGCTGCGAGGCGAGTGACTGGGAGTAGGGTTCGGACTCGGCAGTGATGTCGGCGAACGCCTTGATCTGCTGGGCCACGGTGGTAGCGTCGGCCTCGGCCTGGGCCTGGCCAGTACCGAGCAGCTCGTTGGTCAGACTGCCCTGGCCAGTATAGAAGACGATCTTGATCTTGCGCCCGTAGAACTGGAAGTGGTTGTTGAAGTACTGGGCCAAAGCCAGGATGGTCCGTTCGTTGTCCGCGTTGGTGTCGCGCAGCGAGGCCCCGGCCAACTGGGCCAGGGTCTGCTGGAACGACTGGTCCGTCGTGAGACGGACCGACACGGTGATTGTCGAGGCGGTGACGCCCTTGGTCGTGACTCCACCGTTGTTGCCGGAGAAGGTGATGCACGGAGGAGAATACGGATCGCCGGGGACCTGTTCGCTCTGGCCCGCGCAGGCGCCAGTCACCCCAGGGACGGTGACCGTGTGGCCGGCGCTTCCGGCCGATCCGGCCGAGCCGGCGGTCCCGGCCTTCCCTCCGGTGCCGGTCCCGACCGAGCCCGCGCCCGACCCGGACGAAAGCCCGCTGCTGCCGGAACCGCTGGCGCCGGTGCCGACCGACGCCGCGTTGGATGTCTTCGGCACCTTGCTGGGTACGGCCAGCGCCACGATGACGACCAAGGCGGCGAGGATGGCCACGGGGCCGTAGCCGCGGAACAGCCGATGCCAGACGCTGAAGTAGCTGGTCGGCGGTCGGGACGGCGCGGTGCCATTGCCCGGTGGGCCGTTCGGTGACGCGGGCATGGTCGCGAGTTACTCCTCGAAGTGGTCGAAGTTGACGGTGTGCTGGGCTCTTCGCATCATCCGCCTGTCTCCTTCGGCGAGCAGGGCCACCAACGCCAGACCGCCGAGCCCGATCGCCAGGAGGGGTCCGCCCGGTGCATGACCGACCGCGGCGGCCGTGACAGTCGGAGCGGCCGCAGCAGGAGTGGTGGTGTCCGTCGAAGCAGTGGGAACAGTCGACCCGCCAGACGAGGGGTCCGTCGGCGGCGAGCTGTCTATCGGCTGGGATGACCCGGGGGTCGCGGCCACGGCTGGCGTGCCTGGCGTGCCCGGCGTGGCGGGAGTGCCGGCCACGGCCTCGGTCCCGGGGACGAACTTCGTAGTACTCACGCCGAGGAGGCTCGGCAGACTGAGGTTGAACGGGTTGGTCGGAGTGGCCCCGCTGGTGGCATTGACGCCTCCGAGGGCCGTGGTGTAGTAGCCGCCCCCGTTGACCGAGGCGATGGCGACGTCGGCCACGGTGATGGGCGTGTCCGACTGGCACAGCGTGCTGACGAGGCTGGATGGCTCCGACGGGGTGAAGCCGTTCTCGAGCCCGGTGAGCAGGGGGTTGAGGAGGGGGGATACTCCGTTGAGGACGTCGTTGAGGACCTCGTCACGGTTGGTGTTGGGAACCACTTCGATCTGGAGGGGGCTGACGGACTCGATCCCTGACTGGAGGCTCACGGCGGGCGGGACAATCGTGATGCCCAAGGAGGCGAGCAGGGTGTTGGCGAAGGACGTCACCGACGATAGGTCGGGCGCCGCCACCTGCGTACCGTCGACCACCAGCTTGCCGATGCTAAACGACCCGCTTGGCGGAGTTGAGCCCCCGGACGGGTACAGCACTTGCCAGTGCAGCCCGCTGATCTGCACGACGCCGTCGACCAGGTTGAGCGCACTGATGTCAGAGGTGGCGCCGGCTTCACGAACCCCGTTGACGATCCCGGACCACGCCTTGGTCGTCATCCCCGACACGTTGAACGCCCCGGCATTAACCGGCCCGAAAGTGGTGTCGGCCTCCCCGTAGGGCGTGCCGTTGGCCTGGACGAACTCCGTGCTCCCAAACGACGGCGGCGGGTTCCCGACGAGCCCGGTGGTGGTGGCAGTCTGGGTTATGCCCGCGGCCGCGCCCGCTTCGCCGGTCTCGGTCTCGAGCGGCTCGGGGATCTGCGCGGGGGTGAGTGTCGGCGCGGAGCCGCAGTTGAAGCTGGTCAGTGACGTCCCGATGGCGCCCAGGTCGACTCCTTGGGACTGGGCGCGGGCCGAGCCGTTGGTGTGGCCGGCGAGGGCCTCGCCGAGCACCACTCCGACTGCCAGCGAGCCATCGTGGGGCTGGTCCTGGAGCGCCTGGGCGTACGAGCTGCCCGTGCCTGGCGAAACCGCAGCCTCGGCACTCGATCCAACCGCCAGGCTCAGGGCGCCGGCGATGACCAGGGCGCTCGAACCGGCTCCGATCATCCACCGCAGCCGGCGTCGTCCTCGATTGGCACTCACTCTACGAACCACCCCCGTGGTCATCGCTGCTCGTGCGACCCGTCGAACCGTGTGACGCATGTCGCACCAAGGGATTCGACACGCCGCGCTCCACCTCCTGCCCGAAGGTGGCCAGACAAGAACGGCTCATTGGTACCAACAGCTCAATATCCCCCCTATACCCCAGATACGACAATTCCCTCCATATCCCTACGCCAGAGTACTACTGCGTCCAGGTCGGCAGGTCGCGACCCCTTGAGCCAGTTGACCGATCGCACATCGCCGCTCACTCCCTCAGCCAGAAGCGTTTACTGTGTGGCGGGTGACCGACGTAGACCAGCGCTTGGCTTGTAAGTGGTGTCGAGCTCAGAGCCCGGCCTCGGCCAAGACGTGCGAGCGCTGCGGAGCCCCTCTCGATGTGCGCGACCTGGTATCCGATTCGGGTTGGCGCCAGGCGCCCCGCCTCCGGGATCTGACCGAGATCACCTTCGGGGCCAGCGTCTTTCAGATCGACGGCACCGTGGTCCCCGTCGCTGACGTCAACCTCGGTGCCGGCGAGACGGTCTTCTTCGAGCACCACGTCATGCTCTGGAAGGATGAGAACGTCTTCATGTCCGTCATGACCGCGCCGGGCGGCATGAAACGGCTGGTGGGCGATCTCCCGTTCGTGCTGAGTGTCGCTCGCGGCCCGGGACGGGTGTCATTTTCCCGGGATGCCCCGGGTGAACTGGTGGTCCTGCCCGTCGACTCGGGCGTCGAGCTCGACGTCCGCGAGAACGCCATGATCGTGGCCACCTCCAGCCTCACCTACAGCTTCGAGAAGCTGGGAGGCCTGAAGGCCACCCTCGCCGCCGGCACTGGCATGTACCTGGACCGGTTCAAGGCGTCGGAGGGGTCCGGGTTGCTGGTCTTGCACGGCTACGGCAATGTCTTCGCCCGGACCCTCGGTGAGGGCGAGACGATCCAGATCGAACCAGGGGGCTTCCTGTACAAGGACGCGGCAGTCACGGTCGAGACGGTGACCCACAAGCTTTCGACAAAGGGCGACGGGGAAGGCTCCTCGATCGGGGCGGGCGCCAAGAGCATCGCGAGCCGCGGGTTGGCCGGCCTCAAAGCGGCCCGGGCCCTCAAGAAGGAGGGCATAGGTGGTCTCCTCTCGGGCGACGTGATGCAGACCGCATCGGGCGTCTTCACCGGACCCGGGCTCACCCTCATGCGCGTGACCGGCCCGGGTCGGGTCGGGATCCAGTCCATGTACATGGACCAGAAGTCGGGTTGAGATGACCGAAGCCACCACCGAGTACAACTGCCCCTACTGCCGGATCACTTCCACCGGCGCGGGTGCTACCTGTCCCAGCTGTGGGGCACCCGTCGATGTCACCCGTCGCACCACCACGTCCGGGTGGACGGAGATGCCAGCCATACCCGACATGACCCGAATCCAGATGGGGCAGTCTTCGGCCCAGATCATGGGCAAGCTGGTTCCGGCCGCGGACGTCCGGCTCGCCGCCGGCGAAGGGGTCTTCTTCCCGGGCTACACCCTCCTCTGGCAAGAACCCGGGGTCCAGGTAACCAACATGTCGCTCCGTCATGGTTGGGAGCGCATGCGAGCCGGCCTGCCGGTCGTGATGATGGAGGCGTCCGGGCCCGGGACCATCTCCTTCTCCCACGACATTGCCGGCGAGATGCTGGCGCTGCCTGTCCAGGCCGGCGCCGCCGTCGACGTCCGGGAGCACCAGCTGGTCGCCGCCTCCCTCGGAGTGGGCTACGAGTGGTACGACAGTGGCATCTGGTTTACGACCCGGGGTGAGGCCGACGGCATGCAGTCCGGGGCCGGCGGACTCCTCAAGATGGGTCTGGACCTCGCCGGCGGGGGCGGCGGCGGTGGCCTCGGAGGAGGGCTCGGCGGCGCCCTGGGCGGAGCCCTCGGCGGCAGCGCCGGACGGCGCGATGACCGGCAGGCCAACCAGGACCAGACCTACTATCCCGCCGGCTGGCACGTCGACCGCTTCGCCGCCGACGAGAAGCCAGGCGTCGTGTTCGTCCAGTGCGGGGGCAATGCCTTCGTTCGCGATCTCGCCGAAGGCGAGCAGATCCTCGTCAAGCCGCCGGCGTTCCTCTTCAAGGACCCCTCCGTCGGTATCCAGATGCACGTCGAGTTCCCGGCGGCCGGGATGAAGCTCTGGCGCACCTGGGGCAACCGCTACCTGTGGCTGCGCGTGTCCGGGCCGGGCCGGATCGGCCTGCAATCCAGCTACGACCGCTTGGACGACCCCGGTACCGACTTCCGGGAGAGTTGTCAGTTTACGCAGCACCTCTGGAAGTAGCCGCCGCCGGCCTGCGGTTGGCCCGCCGCAGGACCCACAGCGGCACCGCGCCGATCCCCTTGAGGCGCTGGGGCCGTAGGGACACCAGCCCATACCGGTCGTCGTCGCGGAGGAATTCAGCCAGCGACGGCGAGACGAGCACGGTGCCTGGGCGGGCCGCCACCGTCGCCCGGGCGGCCAGGTTGACCACCGGTCCGTACAGGTCGCCCGACTGCGCCACCACCCGGCCCGAGGCCACCCCGACCCGCACGGAGGGCAGATCCGGGGAAGCGAATGACTCGGACAGCAACAAGGCGATCTCCCCCACACCGGCTGGGTCGGCATTGAACATCACCTCGTCACCAATCATCTTGATGACCCGCCCTCCCCCGCCGACGACCCGGTCATTGGCCAGCGTCTCGAATCGCTCGATCAACTCCGCCGTCTCCCGGTCGCTCAACTGCGCGCTCAACGACGTGAACCCGACGAGGTCCGCGAAGCCCACGGCCGTGTTGATGGACGATTCCGACCCGTCGGCGGTGGTCAGCCGGCGCGTCACCGAATCCAGCAGGTGCCGGCGCAGCAGGTACAACACGACTTGTTCGAGGTCGTCGATGCGCCTCGGGTCGAAGAGGGCGCCTAGGCCAGGGGACTCGTCCAGATCCGCCTCTCGCCCTCTCCCGGTATCGCGATCCGCCCAAAAGCCGACCGCGGCGTCGGCCATACGGGCCACGGCCAACCCGACCGTCCGGGTGAGGTGGAGCACCTCGCTGTCCTCCAGGCGGTCGTCCCGGATGAGCGCGTCAGCGTGACGGAGCGCTTCGAGGTCCTCCTCGTAGAAGACCCGCTCCCCTGGAGGGACATCGGGCAGACCCATCGCCCGTCGCAGCTTGCGAGCCAGCTCGAGGTCGACGCCCGCCCGCGCCGCCAATTCCTCGCCCGTCAGGCAGGGCTCCCCCCGCATGACCAAATCGGCAAATCGTTGCAGCGTCTGCTGTAACCCCTCGTCGGCATCCACGGCCGCTAGCGGGCGTCGCGCCACCACCCGATCAGGACGCGGTACAACATGCCGCGCGTCGGACGCTTCGCCGGCTGGGCTGGGGCCTCGGCGTAGAAGCGCTGGAAGGCGGCGGTGTCGTCCGGGCTCGGCGTACCGGCCTCGGCTTGGGCTTCGTTCATACCCGAAATACTACGATGCCCCGCGGCCGCGATCGGGGACCCAGGCGGCAGCCTGGACCGGGAGCGTCAGGCGGCCGAGCGCTCCAGGATGTGCACTCCGCAGGCGGAGCCGAGGCCGATGACATGGGCGAGCCCGACCTTGGCGTCGGGGATCTGGCGGTCGCCGGCCTCCCCGCGCAGGTGGTGGCAGACCTCCCAGATGTTGGCGATACCGGTCGCCGCGATCGGATGACCCTTCGACTGCAGCCCGCCGGAAACGTTGACCGGCTTGGACCCGTCCCGCCACGTCGCGCCCGACTCGAAGAACGGGACCGCCTCGCCCGGCGCGCAGAGCATCAGGTTGTCGTAGTGCACCAGTTCGGCAGTGGCGAAGCAGTCATGCAACTCCACCAGATCCAGGTCCTCCGGCGCCACGCCCGCCTGGGCGTAGGCCTGTTGAGCGGCGTTGCGCGTCAAGGTGTTGACATCGGGCAGCACCTGGCACGCCTCCTCCCACGGGTCGGTGGTCAGGATGGAGGCGGAGACTTTGACCGCACGCCTCTGCTGGTCCGGGCCGAGGGTCTTGAGCTTGGCCCCGGACACCACCACCGCGGCGGCCGCGCCGTCGCAGTTCGCCGAGCACATGGGTCGGGTGTTCGGGTAGGCGATCATGACGTCGCCCATGATCTGCTCCAGACTCATCCGCTTGCTGTAGGCAGCCAACGGATTGAGCGTCGAGTGGGAGTGGTTCTTCTCGCTGATGCGGGCAAACATCTCGAACGAGGCGCCTCCATAGCGGTGCCCGTACTCCATGCCGATCTGGGCGAACACCCCCGGCATGGTCTCGGTCCCGATGCGTCCGTCGATGGTGGCGACTGCCCCATAGCGACCGTGCGGCTCGTAGACGTTGTGGTCAGACTTGGCTCGCCCGCCGCCACCCAGCAGGCCGGCGCCGGCCAATTTCTCGACCCCCACGGCCAAGCCCATGTCGCACTCGCCGGCCTTGACCGCCATGATGGCGGTCCGCAGGGCGGTGGCCCCGGTGGCGCAGGCGTTGGCGACGTTGTACACCGGTATGCCCGTCTGGCCGATCTGCTTCTGCAGTTGCTGGCCGATTCCGCCCCCTGGTGACATGAGGTTGCCGGCGGCCAGGACACCGATATCCCGGACCGACACCTGGGCGTCCGACATCGCGGCCATGGCGGCCTCGGCGGCCAGGTCGACGGTATCGAGGTTCGGGTGCTTCCCGAACTTGGTCATGTAGATGCCGAGAATCCAGATGTCGTCACTTGCCATCAGTCAACCTCCACTGGTTCGAAGCCGAAGCCGACGGCCTCGGTCCCTTCGTCATCCGTCCCGACGACGTACGTCGCCAGCTGGACCTTCATGCCCGTCCGGACGTGCTCGGGATCCGGAGTCACGTTGATCACGTTGCCGCGGACGCTGGTGCCGTCGCAGTCGACGACGCCGGCTACGAACGGGACCGGCACCCCGGGCGCGGCGTAGGCCACGATCGTGAACGTGCGCAACTCGCCTTCCGTCGGCACGTCCACACCGGTGAACTCGGTCTGGGCGCACGACGCACAAGCGTTGCGGCGATCGAAGAACCGGGCTCCGCACGCGTCACACTGCCGGGCTACCAGGTGCGGACGATCGCCGAGCACCAGGTAGTCGACCAACGGGACCTGCTGGCCCATGTTCCCTCCTTCGCCGGCCACCCGGACCGGTCACTTGACGGTAGCGACACCTTAGTGGCAGACAACTACTAGCCGGATTTGGCGGGCCGGGCGTGGCCCGATCAACCTTCGAGCAGCCGCCGGGCCGGGCGTGGCCCGATCAACCTTCGAGCAGCCCCCGGGCTCTCTCTACGATCACTGGATCGCGCAGCTTTGACAGAGCCCGGCGCTCGATCTGGCGGATCCGCTCCCGGCTCAGATGAAAGCGGACGCCGACCTCCTCGAGGGTGCAGGGCTCGCCGCAATCGAGACCGAAGCGCAAGCGCAACACCTCCCGCTCCCGGTTATCAAGACCGCCCATGAGGATGTCCACCTCGCTGGTGATGGCGCTGTCGACCGCGGCTTGGGCGGGAGAGACAGCACTGGTATCGCCGAGCATGTCCGCCAGCTCGAGGTCACGGGTGTCACCGAGGATCTCCGATAGAGAACGGGGTGAGCCCGACGTGTTCAACACCACAGCCAGGTAGGTCTCCGAGACCTCCAACTCCCGCGCCATTTCTGCGAGCGTGACCGACCGGCCGTCCCGTTGGATCATCTCGTGCCGCACCCGGCGGGCACTGGTGGCCAGATCGGCCGCGTGCACTGGCAAACGGATGGCACGGCTCGTGTTGGCGACGCCCCGGCTGATGGATTGGCGGATCCACCAAGTGGCATAGGTGGAGAACTTGAACCCGCGGCGCCAATCGAACTTCTCCACTGCGTGCATCAGGCCCAGGTTGCCGTCTTGGATCAAGTCCATGAGGGCCACCTCCGATGCCCGATATCTACGGGCCACCGAGACCACCAGACGGAGGTTGGCTTGCACGAACTCGGTCGCGGCCTCTTCACCCTGGCGAACCAGGTCCTCGGCCGCGATCCGTTCGGCGACGGTGGAGAGGGCGACCAGCCTGCCCGTGTCGAGACGTTGACGAGCGGCTCGGCCCGTGTCCATCGTTTGGGCCAGGCTGGCCTCTTCGGCCTTGGTCAGCAGCGGGTATCGCCCGATCTCGTCGAGGTACAGCCGTACCAGGTCTGGACTCGACGAGGAGTCCCCGTGCGCAGTCGCGCCGATCGCCACCACTACACGGGATCGATAGCCAGCAACCCGCGGAGTCGCTCGATGGCAGCCAGTCGACGGGTGCGATCTTCGGCGGGCTTGGTGGTATCGGCATTGACTCGCTCCGCGAGCCGGTCGAGGCGGGATGACTCCTGCTGGCGCACTTGGTCCTGTTCGCCTACCGGTAGGCGGCGAACCGCTCTCTGGAAGGCTCGTTGGGCGTCAACCGGGCGCTCCAACTCCAAGTCACGGCTGATGCGAGCGAAGGCGCGCCCGCTGCTGCGCAGGCGAAGCACCTCGCCGTCAAGCGCTTCCGACGGCTCCGTCATGGTCCTACCTCCCAGGAGCCCGTGTCGGGCTCACCTGGCGTTTCGGCGGGTAAGCACCCGACCGCACAGTCATCCTACCGGCCAAAGCTCTCAAGCCAGTCGACGGGCTGCGATCTTCGATGCCTGCGGCCATTTGACGTCCTCGGCCCAGCCCAACCGCTCGAACCAGTGGATCAACACCGCAGCCGAGTCGATTTGCCAGCGGTCGACGCCGTGACGGGCGAGCGCGGGATAGGCGTGATGAGCGTTGTGCCACGAGTCGCCGAAGCTGAGGACGGAGAGCAGAGCCACGTTGGCGCTGCGATCGCGGGTCCGGTAGGGCCGGCTCCCGAACATGTGGGCGAAGGAGTTGACCCCCCACGTGACGTGATGGAGGACGGCCACGCGGACCGCGCCGGCCCACAGGAGGGCCAGCATCCCGCCGATTAGGGTGCGGGTGACCGCTAGCCCGACCAGGAAGGGCAGCAGGAGCGAGAGCACCGACCACAGCGCGGCGGTGCGGGAGACGAAGCGCAGGTCCTTGTCGTCGAGAAGGTCCGGGATCCAGCGCTCCGGCTCCGAAGGATTCGCGACAAAGAACCAGCCGGCGTGCGCATGCCACAACCCCTTGAACTGGGGCCAGACACCGGTTCCGTACCGCCAAGGCGAGTGCGGGTCGCCGACCCGATCGGCATAGGCGTGATGGCGACGGTGCTGGGCAACCCAGGTGAAGAGCGATCCTTCGATCGCCATTGAGCCGGCGATGGCCAAGGTGATCTTCAAGGCCCGAGCGGGCCGGAAGCTGGCATGAGTGAACATCCGGTGGAAGCCCACCGCCAAGCCGTAGCCAGTAAAAAAGTACATGCCTACCGCCAACCCCAGATCGAGCCACCCGATGCCGTGGCCCCATAGACGGACCCCGGCGTATATCACCCCGCCCAACGGCAGGCAGATCAACGCCGCCGCGCTCAGTTGCTGCACCAGACCGCCGGCCTGGAGCTGTGCCGGGTCGCCCTCCGGGCCGTCCGGCACCGACCGCCGGTCCAGGATCTCCTGCATCGCGTGTTCCCCTTCCCTTGGGCTTCCGGCTGGGCCACGCGAAGTCCGGGCGGGGTCGCTGCGATCGATGGAGCATGGGGTCGACCGAGTGCCGACAACAGTAGTCCTGTCCGGTTGCCGCCGCGACGTCGCTCGCCGGCGCGATGTCGCGCGCCGGCGCCGAGCACCCGGCTGACTTCAGCCGCCGGCACCCCTCCGGCGCCAGCCACGCGGCTCACTTTCAGCCGCCAGTCTTCAGCCGCCGGTGCCGATCGTCGTGGGCGACGGTGTCGATGTGGTGGTCGACGATCCCGTCGCGAGCGTCGTGGTGGTGGTCGACGAGGTAGGCGAGGTAGGCGAGGTAGTGGCGGTCGACGGTGTGGTGGTCGTGGTCGTGCTCGTGCTCGTGGTTGACCCCGACGGACGAGTGGTCGTGGTCGTAGCCCGCGGCCGGGTGGTCGTCGTCGATTTGGCCGGAGGGGTCGTCGACAAAGACGGGTAGATGACCGTATGCGACGGCGGCGAGCTCTTGACGTGCAGCCAGAGGTAGCCCAGCCCGAGGAACAACACCAGCAGGAGGACGGTCGAGCGTCGGATTCGAATCCGGGTCGAGAGCGGTCGCCGCAGGGCGGCCATGATCGCGGCCGGCTTCATGAGCTGGTGGTCGTCGTGGTCGTCGCCGTCGGCTCCGCCGGGGTCCGTATCTGCTCCTGGCGCAGCGCCAGAGCCACCCGCAACCGCAATTCCCGGCCTACGTCAAACTGCCGTCCGGGAAGGGTCCGGACGAGCAGGCGCAACTGGACGTAGCCGACCTCGATCGTCTCCACCCCGGCCACCACCGGTTCGCCGATGATCTGGGCCCGCCACGTGTCCTCAGCGGCCATGCGGGATGCCACGTCGCCGATGAGGGTGATGACCCGCCGCAAGTCCTCTTCCACGGGGATCGGTATGTCGACGACCACCCGGGACCAGTCCTTCGACAGGTTGGTGACCTGTCGCAGGGCGCTGTTGGGGATCACGATCAGCTCCCCTTGCTGGTTGCGCAACTTCGTTACCCGCAGGGTCAGCTCCTCCACAGTCCCGCTGATGCCGGTCAGCTGGCCAGCAGTGGACAGCCGGATCAGGTCGCCCACCCCGAACTGGTGCTCCGTAAACAAGAAGAAGCCAGCGAGGAGGTCGCCGACCACTTGCTGGGCGCCGAACCCGATCGCCACCCCGGCGACGGTGGCCGGGGCGACCAGGCTGGTGAGGGGGATCCCGAGTTGACGTAGGCCGAGGAGTCCGGCGAGGAAATAGACGAGCGACATGGTCGACCACTCGACCGCCTGTCCCACAGCCCGAGCCCGCTTGGTCCGCTCGGAGACCACACCCCCACCCTCGATGAGGTCGCGGACCTCACGGTCCAGCGCTTCCCGGTATCTGGCCGCGAGCCAGCGCACCAGGCGCCCGACGAGGGCCGCGCCGAGGAGGAGGACGATCGTCGGCAACAGGTTGTTGCAGAGCCAGTGGTCGAGCTCACGCCACTCCATCGGCTACCAGCTTGCCTTTTCTCGCGCCGGGGATGGGACACCGGTCCCTGGCCCGGGTCAGGGACAACTCACGGACAGCTCAGGTGGAGAGACCTTTGCGAACCTGCTGCTTGTCCTTCTTCTCCTGGCGCTTCTCTTTGAGCGACTTGCCAGATTTCTTGGACACGTTCTTGCGGGGAGACTTATCTGCCACCTCAACCCCCTTCCTCTGCGTTCCTGCTGTCGGACCGCACCTAACCTAGTAGCCGCCGGGAGGGCGTGGCCTGGCCGACGAGGGTCCGGCCCGCCGAGAGCGTGATCTGGCCTACGGCAACAGACCGCGCCCTCGTCGCGCCGGCCCCCGTCTTCCAATGTGACGGGGCCGGTCCCTGGCATTGGCGGGTCCGTTCGTCGGTCGCGCCAATGCGCCGTTGTGCGGTTGCGCCGGCGCTGCTGCATCCGGCGCTGCGGCCCGAGTACGTGTACGTTTGCCCCTTTCAATATACTCCATGTAGTTTCACTCCTACTTCTTAGTCTCATCGGGGTTCTTGGTAGCGACAGTGGCCGTTCATGGTCCTGTTCTTGGTCCCGCTCGCTACCAATAACGCCGTTTGCTACCAAGAAGGCCGAGACGTATCGTCGCCCCGCAACGTCGCGGGTGACCAACGGCCGCGATCCCGTTTGAGAAGGGCCGGGCGAGGCGAGGGCTTGGTCTGTTGCCGTAGGCCAGACCAAGCCCTGGTCTCGCCGGGTTCCTCCTCGGCGTGGCTACCGGCCGGGGGCTGCCGGACCCCTCGGCATGGCTACCGGCTCGGCTTGCACGGCCGGCTAATGGAGATGGCCCGTCCAGTCCGGCGGCACCCGACCGGCTGGACCCGGCACCGGCTGATCGAGTGGGTGGTGCAGGGGCGGAGCCAGCGGTGGTCCGTCCCCGAACTGCTCAGTCCCGTAGTCCCAGAACCAGTCCTCGCCGGGCTCGAAGCTTCGGATCAGGGTGTGGCCGGATGTCCGGGCGTGCTTGGAGGCGTGCTGCTTCGGGGAGCTGTCGCAACATCCAATGTGGCCGCAGCCCGCACAACGACGAAGGTGGAACCACCAACCATCCTCCGCGAGGCACTCGAGACAACCAGTCCCGCTGGGTGACGCGGTCGGGTCGATGAGGTCATCTGCCATAAGGCCACCGATCATATTTGGGTGGGTCTGGCTAGTTGGGTGCGATCTGCCTACTTGGGTGGGTCTAGCCCTCGATTCGATGGCTCAGCCCACCCAAGGGTGCCAACCGCACCCAAGTGAGGCCAGCCGGCCTCGTAACCTCCGTCGGCAGTTGGTTCCAGCCAGCTACTGTGGCCGCTGGGTCGTGACTGGCGCTTGGGTGGCGCACCACCGGGGAGCGACCTCGTCATCGCGACGTGAGCCGTGCGCCTGGGCGTAGCCAATACGACCAGGAGGCCACGATGCCGACGATTATCCCCAACGCAACCGCCACAACCGCCACAACCGCCGCAACCACCCGTGAATCTCACGCCTTCCGAGCCGCGCTCGAGGTTGTCGCCGCCGCCGAACCCAACGTCGCGGCGGCGATCCGGTCCGAGCTGGCCGATCAGCGCGGCTCGCTCAAGTTGATCGCCAGTGAGAACTACGCCTCGCCGGCGGTGCTACTCGCCATGGGCAACTGGTTCAGCGACAAGTACGCCGAAGGCACGATCGGCCGGCGGATGTACGCCGGCTGCCACAACGTCGACACCATCGAGCAGCTCGCAGCCGATCACGCCCGTGCCCTTTTCGGCGCAGACCACGCCTACGTGCAGCCCCATTCGGGGATCGACGCCAACCTGGTGGCGTTCTGGGCCGTGCTGGCGCAGCGGGTCGAAGCTCCTGCCCTCGTCGACGCCGCAGCCGCCTCTGTTGACGACCTCGACCGTGGAGCCTGGGACCACCTCCGGCGGGCGTTGGGCAACCAACGCATGATCGGCATGTCCCTCGACGCCGGCGGCCACCTCACGCACGGGTTCCGCCGCAACATATCGGGGAAGATGTTCGACCAGCGCAGCTACGGGACCAATAGCGAGACGGGTCTGCTCGATTACGCCGAGGTGCGCCGCTTGGCCCGCGAGTTCCGTCCGCTCATCATCGTGGCCGGGTACTCCGCCTATCCCCGCCTGATCAACTTCGCCATCCTGCGAGAGATCGCGGATGAAGTCGACGCCACGCTCATGGTCGACATGGCCCATTTCGCCGGGCTGGTGGCTGGTCGGGTACTCGCCGGCGATTTCGAGCCCGTCGCCCACGCCCACATCGTCACGTCCACGTCCCACAAATCCCTCCGGGGGCCCCGCGGTGGACTAGTGCTGTGCAACCGCGATCTGGCCGAGCACGTCGACCGGGGCTGCCCGATGGTGCTCGGTGGGCCGCTCGCCAACGTCATGGCGGCCAAGGCGGTGGCGCTCGCCGAAGCCCGGAAACCTGATTTCGCGTGGTACGCCCAGCGCGTCGTTGACAACGCCAAGGCCTTGGCCGAGGGCCTGTTGCGCCGCGGTTCCACTCTGGTCACCGGGGGCACGGACAACCACCTCGTGCTCATCGACACCCGTGCCTACGGCCTGACTGGCCGCCAGGCCGAGGCGGCCCTCCTCGACGCCGGGATCGTCACCAACCGCAACAGCGTCCCAACCGACCCCAACGGACCGTGGTACACCTCCGGTGTCCGCCTGGGCACCCCGGCTCTGACCACGCTGGGCATGGGAACCGCGGAGATGGACGAGATCGCCGAGTTGATCGTCAACGTCCTCACCGAAACCGCTCCCCTACCCGCCCCGAGCGGCGGCACGTCCCGGGCGCGCTACGCGCTCGCCCCCGATGTGGCCGACCGGGTCCGCGCCCGCGCCGCGGCGCTGCTTGCCGCGTATCCGTTGTATCCGAGAGTCACACTGGACGGGTCAGCCGGGGACGGGTCAGCCGGCGCCGAGTGACTGCATGTCAGCGAGGCATACCGGCGCGCTGGCGACTGGGCGCCACGCGTGAGGGGGAGGAGGCGGTGGCAGCTGCGTTCGCCGTGCGCCACTCGCGACGCCAGACGACCCGCAGGCCAGTCCAGGTCTCATCGATGGCGCACACCTTGGTGTCGACGAGCCCCCGGGGAAGCGCCACCTCCCTCACGACGTCGTCGACGATATCGGTCTCGACACCCGACACCCGCTTCGGCCACGCGATCCACAGCCCTCCATTGGGGAAGATCATCTTCTCCAGCACACGGATGCGTCGCTCGAGTTCCGCTCGTTCGGTGAAGAAGGCGACGACCACGTCGGCGTGACCCCGAGCCTGGAGCTTCACGATGCCGCCCGCCGGGTGTTGGATCAGACCGGGAGGCGCATTCAACAGAGCCAGCGTTGTCCCGTCCTTGATGCCGAGCTTCGACGCAAGAGGTGTTTGGCTGTATCCGGCCACGCCCGCCAAGTATGGCACCACGCCGGCAGGCCCAGATCCCCCATGTTCCAGCCGCCCTACCGACGTAGTGACCGTGCAGCTGAGCGGCGAGGGGGGTCAAGATGCTGACGAAACATGTGCGGATGGTAGGCCGTAGGCGGGAGCAGATTTTTCGGGTGTCGCCAGCGTCTTGACGCCCCGGGAGTGTGGAGTGCCCATACTTGAGGCGGAGGGGATGCCGCCTTGGTGGTGGCGAAGGGCTGGCAGCTTCCCCTGCTGGTCCACATCCCGTTTTTGGGGCGGCATCGCCTCTGCCGTTTGGTCGGGACTATCAGCTGGCCCGGCGCCAGCGTCGCTGAGGTGCGGGCGCCGGCCGGCCCTAGAGCCCGGCGTCGATCACGTCGCAGAGCCGGTCCAGGGTCTTATCGAGTTGAGTTGGCGGCATACCGCGGAGCGGCCCGTCGATCACGAGGGTCGCCAGCCCGTGCACCGCGGACCACGCCGCGGTCTCGCTGTACGGCCGCCTGGCCTTGGGTATGGCGCCGGCCGCCACTAGCTCGTCGAGAACCGCGTTGAGCAGCAGGTAGGGATTGGAGGCGACCGCAACCGACGGATCCCCATCCGGCGTCGGCGGGTCGGCCGCGGCGGCCCAGATCGTCCGAAAGAGTCCCGGTTCGGACACGGCAAACTTGACGTAGGCCCGCCCGATGGCGCGCAGCCGCTGGCGGGCCCGCGCCTTGGCGTCGCGGCGCTTCGGAGCCGCGGCGAGGCCCGCCTGCATGCTGGCAGCCAGCTCCGCCAGGCCTTGCTCGGCGACTGCCGACAGGAGGTCCTCCCGGCTGGTGAAGTGGCGGTAGCCGGCGTTGTGCGAGACCCCCACCTGGCGGGCGACGTCCCTGAGCAGCACCGCGTTCGGGCCATGTTGACGGGCTGCGGCAACGGCGGCCTCGACGAGCGCGTTCCTGAGGTCACCGTGGTGGTAGGCGCGTTGCTCGGGAATTTTTATCTCCAATGTTGACACCGCCCACAAACGGTACCACTATGTTGACCATGCCCACATTCACGAAGAGGCAGCCCCTGATCGTACTGGCTGTCGTGTTGGTGGCCGCTTACGCCATCAACCTCGACACCACCATCGTCAAC
>PMHH01000068.1 GCA_003156595.1 Acidimicrobiaceae bacterium | reverse complement strand
CCTGGCCGCCTACCGGACCGGTAAGGCTGTCGCGGTGGCGGACCTGCGAACCGATGAGCGCTTTGCGGTGTTCGGGCCCCGAGCGGTCGAGATCGGGCTCATCGCCGTGTTTACCTTCCCACTGTGCCAAGCGGACAGGCAGCTCGGCGCCCTCGACCTGTACCGGGACTCCCCCGGCCTCTTGGACGATGAAGACATGGATGCGGCGCAAACCTTGGCCGACGTGACCGCGGCCTATCTGGTCAACGCCGAAGCTCGGGCCGATCTGCAGGATTCCTCGGACCGCTCCCGGGAAAGCGCGTTGCATGATGCCTTGACCGGGCTCCCTAACCGGGTCCTTCTCCTCGAGCGCCTGGAGCATTCGCTGGCCCGGGGACGGCGGTCCGGGAAGATGGTAGCTGTTCTCTTCGCGGACCTCGACCGGTTTAAGTCGGTCAACGACATGCACGGACACCTGATCGGCGACGAGCTGCTCATCGCCGTAGCGGCGCGACTCACCGGGCTACTACGCCCGGGCGACACCCTGGCCCGCCTGTCCGGTGACGAGTTCGTCATCCTCTGCGAGGATCTCGAAGAGGAAAACCAAGTCCAGGTGATCGCCAGGCGTGTCGTCACGGCTCTGTCCGAGCCCTTCGAGCTAGCAGGTGTCGAGGTGGAGATATCGGCCAGCGTCGGCATCGCCTTTACCGGTTTGGGCGAACACGTCCCTGAGCAGTTGCTCCAAGACGCCGATATCGCCATGTACCAGGCCAAACGTAAAGGAGGCCACAACCACCAGGTCATCGACCTGCGCGAGCAACAACTGTTGGAGCGCGGTGTCAGCCTCCAAAGCGATTTGCGTGGCGCGTTAGGGAGAGGCGAGATGCGAGTCGAGTATCAGCCGATCGTCCACACCGACGACGGCCGGATTATCGGCGTGGAAGCTCTCCTGCGTTGGAACCACCCGCTCCGGGGCCCGATCCCCCCGCTGACGCTGATCCCACTCGCCGAGCAATGCGGGCTCATAGGAGAAATCGGACGATGGGTTCTCGAACAGGCCTGCGTCGACCGACACCGGTGGGTCCGCGAAACGGGCCACGACGATATCGGGATCGCGGTCAACGTGTCTGCGCACCAACTCATGGGACCCGACTTCGTGACGATGGTGACAGACGTACTGGCGAGTACCGGCACGAGCCCGGAGCTTCTCACGCTCGAGATCACCGAGAGTGTCTTCATCCAAGACGCCGATCGAGCGCTCGTCGTGCTAAATGAACTGAAACGCCTCGGGGTCCTGCTGGCCCTCGACGACTTCGGCACCGGCTACTCATCGCTCAACTACCTCCAACGCTTCCCGGTCGACATCATCAAGATCGACCAAGGATTCATCGCTGACCTGGCCCGAGACCGGACGAGTAACGTCATCGTCTCTTCGGTCATCGCACTAGCCCATGAACTCGGCATGGCCGTCATCACCGAAGGCGTAGAGACAGCCGAACAGCACGCCCAAGTAGCCGCGCTAGGCAGCGAATCCTGCCAGGGCTTCTACTTCGCCCGGCCCATGTCTGCTGACACCCTCGGCATCTTGACGACTCCGACCACGACCAGCGTCAACCCGCGGCTTCCGGTACCTGACTCCGCCCGGCTAACCGTTGCATCCTCGACCACCTTGCCACCCTGACATGAGCAGCCAGACACCGCAGCCCACAAAGAGGTGACGCCCCTGGCCTGACAACCACCACAGATCCGATGTCCGCCGGCGGGCAGTTCTCATGTCCGCCAGCGGGCACTTCTGCTGGCCGCCGCTGGGCAGTTCCTACTGGCCATTGACATCGAACAGCCGGCGCGGAGCGCGGGCTGCGGAATGCCTAATCCAATGATGAATTGCTTCAGTCAGGGATTCCAGTCGGAGGGAATCTCACCCGTTTCGACCACGTATCTGGCCACTTCCCGCAACTTGACGTTGAGGTGCTGGGAAGTTCGGCGTAGGACTGCGAACGCCTGATCGGCGGTGATGCGCTCGCGTTCGATGAGGATGCCTTCGGCCTGACCAATGGTCTCCTGGGTCCCGAGTGCCGCTAGTACGGGCTTGGCTGGTTGAAGATGACCGTGAGGCTGGTGATCTTGTCATCACACACTCCGAAGTAGCTGGTCATGACGAGTTCGTCGGGGAGGTGGGTCTTGTCGTAGGTGCCGTCGTAGCGGGCACGGACGATGATGTCGCCGTTGTGGTCGAGGACCTCGCGCACCTCCATCGTGACGTGGTCCCCGACGAACTCTTTGGCCATGAAGGCCCTGATGGCCTCGGTGCCCCAGATCTCGCGGCGGTTGTCGTTGACGTATGCGTCGGGGGCGAAGGTGGCGACGATCCGGTCAAGGTCGAAGGCGTTGACGGCGGCAACGTGCTCGGCGACGACGCCGCTCAGTTCGGTGGCGATGGGCATGACTAGCTGCTCCTCTCTGATCGGCCCTCGTGGCCGATGAGTCCAGCCTGGACGATGCGGTAGCGGGAGAGTCAAGAGGCCGTCGCCGGGTTGACTCTCCCACTAGGGGAGGGTCAAGACTGTTGGGAATGTCCGGCTCGTTGACGATCGGCGACTTCTCTCGCGCCACTTTCCTCAGCGTGAAGACCCTTCGCCACTACCACCGGGTGGGCCTCCTCGAACCGTCCGACGTCGACCCGATCACCGGCTACCGGCGGTACACGAGCAACCAGATCCCAACCGCCCAGGTGATCCGCCGATTCCGGGATCTCGACATGCCGCTCGAAGACATCGGCTCGGTACTGCGGGCTCCCGATCAGACGACCCGCGGTCGGCTCATCGCCGCTCATCTGACACGGTTGGAACAGAGCCTGGCCGACACGCAGCGCGCCGTGGCCTCCCTACGCGACCTCCTCGAACACCCCTGGCCGCCGGCTGCGATCGAGCACCGCCGGATACCGGCCACCCCGGCGGCGGCGATCACCGCCACGGTCGAGGTCGGCGATCTTGCCGCCTGGTATCAGGGAGCGGTCGGCGAGATCCGCGCCACCCTCTCAGCGCAGAGCATCGCCTCGGGCGGGCCGCCGGGAGGGATCTACGCCAACGAGCTGTTCTCCGAAGAGCGAGGCGAGGCGACCGTCTTTCTCCCCGCGCACAGCGAGGTCCGACCCGTCGGACGGGTTGGGCCGTTCACGGCTCCGCCCGTAGAGCTGGCGTTCATCACGCACATTGGCTCGCACGCCGACGTGGACCGCTCCTACGGCGCGCTGGCGACGTACGTTACCGAGCACACGCTCGCTATCGAGGGCCCCGTCCGCGAGTACTACCTCGTCGGCCGCCACGACACCGGCGACGAGCAGGACTGGAGGACCGAGATCGGCTGGCCGATCTTCGACACCATCCATGTTCCGATTTAGCTGCCGGCTGATGCTGCCGTCGGCGCGGTCCCGGCAACAGCGGTGACCAGCGAGCCGAGGACAGGGTTACCGCAATTCTGGGTGGTCGCAGTTTCAAAATCGGTGTCTACCGCAAACTTTCGGGACACGTGCCGAAGGTACCCCGATCTAACGTGCGCGACGGGCGATACGGTCAGCAGGCGATTGGTGAGAGTGCTTGAAGAGCGGCGACGTGAGCTGTCAGGTCGGCCGATCCGGCCAGTGCTCGCTGGGCGACGAATCCCAAAGTAATAGACGTCAACAGCTCGGCAACTCCTTCTGGATCTGCGGCGGCATCGAACGTCCCGGCCGCCTGTCCGCGTCTTGCCGCGTCGGCGAAAAGCTTTCGTAGACCGGAGTAGGAAGCGCGGGTAGCCGTCTTGAGTTCAGGATCGCTCTGGGAATGGCTCCAACCGTGGAGCGAGACCAGCAGGCGGTCAATGTCGCCTCTTTTGTGCCGGCCGAAGCCGACGACGGCGCGGAGCACCAGCTCCACGAACTCCGGGAATGGGGGCGGCTCGGGCATCGTCACGACCGGCGCGAGATCCTCGGCCATCGCGGCCGTCCCCTCCCTGATCACGGCATTGATGATCTGCTCCTTGCCCTTGAAGTAGCCATACACCGCACCGGTTGAGAGCCCCGAACGGGCGATGATCATCTCCATCGACAC
>PMHH01000152.1 GCA_003156595.1 Acidimicrobiaceae bacterium | reverse complement strand
CGGGGACCAGTTCGATCTCGGCTCCGGCTAGGTCGATCGTGGCCGGTACCCCGAAAAGGTTTCGGATGGTGGTCGGTTCGATGACATCTTCGATCGGTACGTCATGAAGGATCACGTCGTAAATCGACGCATCCAGATTGCGTCCATTGATCCCGAGACCGGTAGTGGCGTTTCCCTGAGGATCGAGATCCACCACCAAGACCCGATAGTCCATTTCTGCCAGCGCAGCCCCCAGGTTCACCGCCGTCGTGGTCTTGCCAACACCGCCCTTCTGGTTGGCAACGGCAAGGCGCCTCGGGAGGGCATGGCGGACCGACCCGGGGTGAGGTTGCCGTACGGACAGATCGCGATTCCCCAGCCCCGGACCGGCACTGGACCACTCCGAGGTGGGGGCTGAAGGTGAGATGGTGTCGGCGGCCAGAGGAGGCTTCTCCGGCGGCTTCGCCCAACGCTCCATCTCGTGAGCATTCTGGCTCAACGATCCCGGGCCGCGGTGACCAACGGCGAGATCGCCGGTGNNACCACCTTCCGTCGCGACCGGCAGCTCAGGATCCTCAGCCGGCGGGACAGTAGGCGCGGTCGGCGACTCCGGCAGTGCAGCCATCTGGGCCTGCCCTAACGCGTCAGCCACCGAAGGGTGAGGGTCCAGTGCCGCGCCAGCTGGACGGTCATCCTCCCCAGCCGCCGGTTGGTCAACAGTCCCAGCCGGCGGTTGCGGGACCTCGCCGGCCGGCGGGCCGGGCGTTGCAACCGGCAGGTCGGGCGTTGCAAGCGGCGGGTCGGGAACCCCAAATGAAGGGTCGACAGCCGCAGCGGCGGGGTTCGGCACTGCAGCGTGCAGGTCGGGCTCCTCGCCCGGGTCGTCAGGTGACTCCGATTCGAAACCGTCTCCTGAACGAAGCCGCTCGAAAATCGAGGCGGCTCGATCGTGACGGTGGTTAGGCTCACTCACTCGCCCCTCATCATTGGCGACGCGGCTTGACAATGCAAGGATCGTCCGCCTCGTTTCACGTGAAACCATGAGGCGCCCTGGGTTCTGTTCCACGTGGAACCATGGATCAATCAAAACAACGGCCGTTTGCTGGGTACACCTACCCGCCTGGGGAACCGTTCCGGACAAGGCGTGACCTGGACGATCAGCTGAACCGCGGTCGGCTCCACCAGTCTGGACCCGAGCCGCATCCCGAGGTGGGCCAGACCACGGTCATCCCACCGGTCGGGTTGCCCACCCGGTGGCTCCGCCACCACCAGCAGCCCTTGCTGGCGCAAGAAAGGCGAAGCACACTCGGCGGTGACGGCCGGCCTGGCGAAGCTCCTGGCGAATACCGCATCCACTGTGGAGCGAAGTTCGCCCCGACCGGCCAATTCGGCCCGTTCGGCCACAACCGTGACGCGCCCATCGAGTCCGAGCGCGGTGACGGACTGGCTCAGGAACTCCGCCCTTCTGATGCTGCCGTCCAGCAGGAACCACCGGGTGCCCGGCCAGGCTAGAGCAAGAGGGAGACCGGGCAGGCCGCCTCCGCTCCCCAGGTCGAGGGCGACGGGTCCGACCGCATCGAGAGCCGCCCCCATGTCCAGGGCCCGATCGATGTGTGCGCTGATGGAGCCAGGCCCCAGGAACCCTCGACGCTGACCCTCCGCTAGGAGGGCGTCGAGGGCTTGGCGACGTGAAGGATCGAGACTGATCAGGATCCAGCAGGTAGGACGACCACCCGACGATGGGGATCCTCCCCCTCAGACACCGTCGATACCCCGTCGATATCCGTGATGGCGTCGTGCACCACCTTACGGTCCGCGGCGCTCATCGGCTCGAGGGCCGTGCGCGCCCCGCTCTGCTGGACCGCCGTCGCCACCTGAACCGCGAAGCGGGCCAATGCCTCCGCCCGCCGTTGCCGGTATCCGCCGATATCGACGTGGATGCGGCCGTTGTTGGCCCCAGTGCGGTTGTGCACGACAGTGCGGGTCAGGTCCTGGATGGCCAGCAGCGTCGCCCCCTTGGGTCCGATGAGCAGGCCGAGATCGGCGCCCTCCATTTGCAGGTCGACCGTGTCTTCACTCGGTTGGGTCAGGCTGATGGAGGCGGCCACCCCGAACTCCGTTGCCAGTTGGCGAAGGAACTCCTCGGCGATGCGCCCCTGCTCCTCCAGTGCTACCTCCACTTGGGTTCCTTCCCGTCGGCCGTTGTTGCGTGATTCTGCGGTTCGTTGCCGTCCGGCCGGCGGCCGGCGGTCGTCGCGGCGGGAGCTCGCTGGAGCCGCCATCTCTGGGACCCGCTCTGGCTTCATGCCCGCGGCTGACCCGGCTGCCGGGTCAGATTCACCGGCCGTCTCGGTGCTCGACGGAGATTCGGCCGACGTACCGCTCTTGCTGCCGCGCTCACGACGGCGCCGATCTCGGCGGTCCTCCTTCGCCCTCGGCGCCGTGGGCCTGACTCGGGCCCGCACCCGGGCTTCACTGCGCAGGCGACCGAACAGACCTATACCCGGTTCGGCGACCACGTCGAACTCGGCGTCGGTCTCATCGACTCCCAGCTCGTCGAGAGCGGCCTCCTTGGCCTCATCGACCGTACGACCAGTTGTTTCAACCCATTCCATGATATCTCCTCTACTTCCCCCGCCGCTTTCGATTGGTCCGGTGCCCTCCTGGGCTGGACTTTCGGGTCCGGCGTTGGCCGTTCGACGACGCCCCGGTGCGCCCCGCCGACCCCTGCTTGCCGTTGGCGGGCTGTCCCTTAGCCGTGGCCCCGTTGGACCCGGCTCCAGCCGGGCCCGACCCCGTCGCAGCTGGCCCGGACCCGTTAGAAGGAGGCTTGTCCCGGCTGGCCTGTCCGGTATCAGCGCCCGATTCGATGGATTTTTTCGGCTGACCCTGGCCTTTCTGCTGTTCGGCTGCGGCTGCCAGCATGTCCCGGAAGCGGCTGCGGCCGCCCGAGGGCGTCTGGACGCCGGCTCCGCCGCCGCCCTTCCCACCGCTCCCGTTTCCACCGCCTTTTGGACCCGACGGACCCCGCACGGGCGGCGGCGCCGAAGGCCCGCGAGACGAAGGGCCGCTGGTGCCTCCTCGCTCGTCGATCTCGTGAGTGTGCTCCTCCACCTCAAGAATGTCCTTGACGACCAGGGCCTTGACCTTGGGATCGAAGCGGTACATGAAATCCTGCTGGACGATCCGGCACACGTTCGACATGGCGTAGTACAACAGAACGCCGGCGGGGAACCTGATGAAGAAGATGGTGAACACCAGCGGCAGGTACTTCATCATCCGCATCTGCGGGTTCTGCGCCGCGTTCGGGTTGCGCGACATCATCTGCGACGACTGCAGGTAGCCGGTGCCGGCCATGACCAGCACCAGGATCCAGAACGGCAACGCCGCCAGCACGCTCGAGTGGTGGCTGAAGGCGTTCTGGGAGAGGTTCATCCCGAAGGCGTCGAGCTTGCCGCCCGCATTGTGGATGTTGTGGTACATCTTGCTGGAGGGCGACAGGTACTTGGGGTAGAGGCGACCCAGCCCCTGGATCACCCGGAACAGGGCGAAGAAGACTGGCATCGGCAGCAGCATCGGGAGGCACGACCCGAACGGGCTGACTTGGTTCTCCCGGAACAGGTCCATCTGGGCTTGCGCGAACGCCGCCTTGTCATTTTTGTGCTGCTCCTGCAGCTTCTTGAGCTGTGGCTGCAGCTGCTGCATAGCCAGCATCGACCGGGTGCTCTTGAGCGTCAGCGGCGAGATGATCACCATCCAGAGCACGCTCAGCACCATGATCGCCACGCCGTAGTTCGGGATCACCGAGTAGATCTCGGCGAGCACCCAGGCGATGGGCTTGGCGATGGGCTCGAGGATGCTCGTGCCCGCCTTGTGAGCGGTGGCGGCGACAGTCGTGACGGTGGTAGGCCCGGTGGAGAGCAGGGCGGCCAGGTGGATCGTCACAGGTCTCTCATTCGGGTCTGGGGTGTGGTGGGGACGGCGGGGACGGGATCGAATCCGTTGGGACCGCCCGGTCGGCACCGACCCAACCGGCGGACGGCCATCCATGTGCCGCGACGGGCGCCATGGCGGCTCACGGCTTCGACCGCGAACTGACTGCAGGTAGGAGTGAAGCGGCACGGCGAGACCCGCCCCACTCGGGCCATCTGGTACCCCCGGACGAGGGTGACGACCAGGCGGGCCGACCAGCCGACTGGCGCCGTCACCGTGCTGCTCATTGGCCCTCGATGTAGCTGAGCGCGATCACAAGGGCACGACGCAGGTCATCGTAGGACAATGGTACGGCGGCGGGACCCGCTCCGATCAGATAGGCCCCCGGCCGCAGCATGGGGGCCGACTCGCGGATCAACATTCGGAGTCGCCGGCGCAAGCGGTTGCGTACCACCGCGGAGCCGACCCGGCGGCCGACGGTGTACGCGACGCGTGGCGGCGCCCCCGGGTCTCCCGGCACCCAGGACAGCGTGAGCGGTCCTTGGCGGCGGCGGCGGGCATCTCGCAGGGCCTCAAAGGTGTCGCGACGATCGACCCGCCAAATCAGGCCGACAGGCGCTGGCGGCCCTTCAGTCGCCGAGCCTTGATGATGGCCTGTCCAGCCCGGGTCGACATCCGATGACGGAACCCGTGCCGTTTGGCCCGCTTGCGGTTGTTTGGTTGATACGTTCGTTTCACTCATCGCCTCCTCGGTCCCGGCAGGGCTGACCAGTCGCCGGTACTCCCGGGCGAAGGGGAGGCCGCGTCAGCCCACGCGGCCCGCTGGCACGGGAGGTAATGCTACCGCGCCCCGGAGGACGCCGCCAAGCGCGCCCGTCGCGCCCGTCGGGCCGTACTTGCCCTCAAACTCGGTGAACTTCCCCCTCAAAGCCGATCGACTCGGTCGACTTTTGATGGGAGGGCGGGTATCCTGGAGGTCAAACATCAATCGCGACACTCATCGAGGAGGAAAGACATGGCGCTGCAACTCGGCGACGAGGCCCCGGATTTTACGGCCGACACCACAGAAGGCACTATCGGCTTATACGAATACCTGGGTGACGGCTGGGGTGTCTTGTTCTCCCATCCCAAGGATTTCACCCCGGTGTGCACCACCGAGTTGGGGGCAGTGGCGAAGCTCAAGGGGGAGTTCGACAAGCGCAACGCCAAAGTGATCGCCATCAGCGTGGACCCGATCGAGTCCCATCAGGGCTGGGTACCCGACATCAACGAGACTCAGGGGACCACGGTCAACTTCCCGATCATCGCGGATCCTGATCGCAAGGTGGCCGACCTGTACGGGATGATCCACCCCAACGCCGCCGACACGGTCACGGTCCGTTCGGTTTTTATCATCGGCCCGGACAAGAAGGTCAAGCTGATGATCACCTATCCCCAGAGCACCGGCCGCAACTTCCAGGAGATCCTGCGGGTGCTCGATTCCCTGCAGCTGACGGCCAAGTACTCGGTCTCCACCCCCGCGGACTGGAAAGACGGTGATGACGTCATCATCGTTCCCGCCGTGTCTGACGAAGCCGCCAAGGAGAAGTTCCCGAAGGGCTGGAACGCCGTCCGCCCCTACCTGCGCTTGACCCCCCAGCCCAACAAGTAGCCAAACCCACAGGTCGAGCCGGGCCGGGTCACGACCGGGCCCGGCCGGCCGGCCGGCGGTGGCTATCCGAAAAGTGCTGGCCCAAGGGGCGTGGCACCGGGTGGGACCGCAATGGGGTGCCCGGGGGCGATGACGATCTTCATAGGGACCCGGAAGGGAATCTCGTCGCCGAACTGGTTGAGGTTTACGTCCACCTCCTGGGCCCGGCTGTCCTTGACCCAGACAATCGTGGACAGGCGTTGCTGGCGGGGGATCGCCCCCGTGAGTCGACTCTTCAGCGCCGTCAGGAGGCTGGTCCCGCATCCGAACCCTCGAGCGCCAGAGTTGTACGGCGTCACTTCGGAAAGGGCGGTCTTCATAGGCACAGAGACGAGATATTCGGTCCGGCCGCCGTGGTCCCCCGCGTTGGTGAACCTGCTCTGGTGAGAAGCGACGACCTTCAGGCCGGCCACGAGCTGTTGCAGCGTCGAGGCGGCACGGGCGCCCTCATTGGGGGCCAGGAGTTTGGTCGCGCCGAGCAGGGGACCGAGATCCGTGTGCGGCACCGAGATCCATCCACCGTCCGCGAGCGTCGAAAGGCCGGGGACCAACAGGCTGTAGCGCCCGATGTCTCTGTCGAGCGATGACAGCGTGCCCGACCCTAGGCCGACGTCTCCGAGGAGTGGGGGCAGATCAACCCGGGCGTAAACGGTCTGATTCACTTGGCGGACCTCGGCCTCGGTAGTGCCACCGATGTCGAAGGCCACGTCGCACTGGTTGGCCGAGTCGGTCGCGGTCTGCTTGCTGCGGAGCGACTCACCGTGACCCGTAACGAGATCGACGGTGAGGGAAGCAACGGATAGGGCCTGGGCCGCCTGGGGCGGCACGCCGCCCGGATACAGCGGACGCACCAACTGCTGTATCTGCGCCGGCGTCAGAGAGAGGGACAGGGTGACGCTCACCGAAGGATGGTTGAAGTCCGCGGCCAGCGCCTCGCCGACGGCCCGGGCGGTAGTGAACTTGGCGAAGGACGACCGGAGAACCAGAGCGCCAACGAGCGCGACCGCCAAGATGAGGGCAATCGCGGCCGCCGCCCATCCGGCTCGCTTACTCATCGAGTTCTCTGCCGGCGACCTGGCCCAGCGAGCGTTGGGTGTGCATCTGGGTCGTGTGGTCGTCAGGTCGTGGGCCATCGAGGGTCGACACTGTNNTCCCTCCCGCCAGTGAGGCTAGCGCCGCATCCTGCGGGCGGCTCCCGAGTGCAGGCGTTATCCTCTGGGCCTACCGCGGTGGCCACGTCTGGTTGCGCCACAGCCAGACCCTTGTCGTGCTCGGAAACTCGACCGAGCCCACCGCGGATCGAACATTAGGACGGACCGAGACCCGAATGTCACCTCTCCTGTACGCGTTGGGCCGGTTCGCATTCCGTCGACGGGGAGTAGTGGTCCTGGCGTGGTTAGCGGTACTGGTCGTGGCCGGGTCGGGGGCGCTGTTGCTGTCGCTGGGGACCTCCAACCAGTTCTCGGTTCCTGGCACCCAGTCACAGGAGGCACTCGACACCCTCAACCAGGTGTTTCCTCAAGTGAGCGGGGCCAGCGGGCAAGTCCTCGCGGTGGCCACCACCGGCCACCGAGTCACCGACCCGGCGGTCAAAAGCCGGATCGAGGCAGTGGCCGAGCAGCTCAGCAGAGACCGGTACGTCGCCAGTGCCCAAACCCCGTGGAACACCTCGATCCCCGTGAAGGGCGGCTACGTCCCCGAGATCACGGCCACTGGTTCCGCGGCCATCATCAATCTACAGATGACCCTGCCGACCGCCCGCATGACCCCGGTCATCACCGGCGCGGTGACCAGGATCGCTACAGCCGGATCGGACGAGGCGGTGACCTTCCACGCGGGTGGGTCCATGTTCCAGCCGGCTACGCCGGGGGTGGAGCCGACTGAGATCATCGGCATATTGGTGGCCGTCGGGGTCATGGCCTTGACCTTCGGGTCGCTTCGATCAGCCGCAATACCCTTGATGGGCGCCCTCTTCGGCGTCGGCGTCTCCATCAGTTTGATCCTTACGGTCACCCGGTGGGTCATCGTCTCGGCCACCGCACCTCTCCTGGCCGTCATGATCGGGCTGGCCGTTGGCATCGACTACTCACTCTTCATCCTGTCCCGGCACCGCCAGCAGTTGGCTGACGGGGTGGTGCCCGAAGAGTCCACGGGTCGGGCCATCGCCACGTCCGGTTCGGCCGTGCTCTTCGCCGGTATGACCGTGATGATCGCTCTGGTCGGCTTGTCGGTGACCGGCATCCCCTTCCTGACTATCATGGGGCTCTGCGCGGCCGCGGCCGTCCTGGTGGCCGTCGTGGTCGCCCTGACCCTGCTGCCCGCGATATTCGGTTTCATGGGTTCCCGGCTCGTTCCCCGGGCGAGAGAGAAGAAGGACGGGGACAGACCGGCCGCCCGCCCGGCCCGCACCAGGCAGTCCGGGCGCCTGGCCGGCGGGTGGGTCGCCACCGTGACGCGGGTTCCCCTCCTCACGGTGGTCGTGGTGGTCGCGGGTCTCGGCGGGCTGTCGACCCTAGCCATCGGCCTCCGCCTGGCGCTGCCCGATAACTCGACGGCGCCGGCGGGCACACCTCCCCGGGTTACCTACGACCTGGTGTCCAAGGAATTCGGCGTCGGGTACAACGTGCCGCTGATCGTCACGGCCAGCATCATCCAGAGCAACAACCCCCTGGCGCTGATCAGCGACGTCGCCGCCGACCTGCGCCGGGTCCCCGGAGTGGCCGGCGTCCCGCTGGCCACGCCCAACCAGGACGCCGACACCATGGTCGTCGAGGTCATCCCCGAAGGTGGGGCCAGCGACCAGTCGACCCTTCATCTGGTGTCGACCCTTCGCAGCATGGAGAAGTACTTTCACGACAGGTACGGCATCGACATCGCAGTCACGGGTCAGACCGCCTTGGAGATCGACGTCTCCAGCCTGCTCGGCAAGGCGCTGGTGCCCTTCGGGGTTCTGGTGATCGGGATGTCCCTGGTCCTGCTGGCCACGGTGTTCCGATCCATCGCGGTGCCGATCAAGGCCACAGCCGGTTACCTCCTCTCGGTCGGCGCCGCGTTCGGTGTCACCACGGAGATCTACCAGCGGGGATTCCTCCGTGGGCCGCTCCATACGGTGGCAGTCGGTCCGATCATCAGCTTCGTTCCCATCATCCTCATGGGGGTGTTGTTCGGCCTGGCCATGGACTACGAGGTCTTCCTGGTGTCCCGGATGCGGGAGGACTACGTGCACGGCCGCGAGGCCAAGCGGGCGGTGCGAACTGGCTTCGTCGGGTCCTCGCGCGTCGTCACCGCCGCGGCGGTGATCATGTGCGTGGTATTCGGCGGTTTCGTTCCTCAGGGCGACTCGAACCTCCAGCCGATAGCCATGTCCCTCGCCGTCGGTGTGTTCATCGACGCTTTCATGGTGCGGATGACTCTCGTACCGGCGGTCATGGCCCTGCTCGGGGAGCGGGCCTGGTGGTTCCCCAAGTGGCTCGATCGGGTGTTGCCGGTGCTCGATGTGGAAGGCGAGGGGGTGCACCGTCAACTCGAACTGGCCGACTGGCCCAGGCCCGACGCACCCGACGGGGTGTACATCGAGGACCTGGCCCTGATAGACCGCGACGAGACCCTCTACGACAGGGTGGACCTGGCCTTGGACCCCGGCGAGATCCTCCTGGTCGAAGGCGGACCTTCCTCCGTTCGCACCGCCCTGCTGCTGACCATCGCGGCCCGGATGCGACCCACCCGCGGCAATCTCAAGGTGGCGGGCTTGGTCCTGCCCGAGCAGGCGGTTGTGGCCCGGTCCCGGATCGCCTTTGTCCGAGTGGCGGAAACACCCGACGTCACCGCCGCCGTCGAGCGGGAGCTCCGACACCGGACCAGGGTTCTCGTGCTCGACGGGTTGGAGCTGGTGCCGTCGGGAGAGACCCGCCAGGACCTGGTCGACTCCATCGAAGGGCTCTGCCACGACCGCGAATTGGCCGCAGTCATCTCGACCTCCAGCGAAGCGGCCGACGTGCTGCACCTCCCCGAGGTGGCCCAGAGCCTCGACCTGACCGTCCCCGGTTTCCCGTCCTATCTGGACCGTGACCCGGGCCCGCAATCCGCCATCTCGAGGGAGAGCATCTAATGGCGTCAGACCGCCTCTCACTTTTTTTACATTCATCCCCTCTCGCCAAGCGGTCACTGGTGATGTCCATGTCCGGACTGGTCCTGCTGCCCGTCCTGTTCGTCGCATCGTTCACCGCCGCGCAGCGACAGGCCACCGAACATCTGGACCGGATCCACGGCGCCATCGTCAACAACGACCAGATCGTCACCGTCGACGGCCAGCAAATCCCTCTCGGCCGGGTGCTGGTGGCCAAGCTGACCGGCAACCACTCGAACCAGAACATCGGCTGGACCCAGACCAACACCCCCACGGCGCAGCGAGGACTCGAGGACGGCCGGTTCGCGACTGTACTGACCATTCCGGCCGACTTCTCGAAGGCGGCCACCTCGATCGGGAACCCGGCGACGGCCAGGCCAGCGACCCTGGAGGTCCAAAGCTCGGCCGCCGCTGGAGTAGCCGACCCCCTGATCGGGGCCGAAGTCACCACCGCTGCCCTGAGCGCATTCAACTCCTATCTGGCCTCGCAATACCTCGACAACCTGTACATCGGCTTCTCCACCCTCCACGACAAGCTCGGGCAGGCCGCCGCCGGGGCGACCAAGTTGAGCAGCGGGGCCGGGCAGCTGGCCGCGGGGATCGGTACCGCCGCGAATGGGGCCACGTCCCTGGCCGCCGGACTGCACCAGCTCTCGAGCGGCGCGACTGCTCTTGACGGAGGGGCCGTCCAGCTGTCGGCGGGCACCGATCAGTTGGCCGCGGGCGCCGGACAGCTCAGCTCCGGCACCGCCCGGTTGGCGTCGGGACTCGACCGGATCGACGCCGGCGCCGCCCAGCTGCCTGCCGACACCCAGAAACTCGCCAGCGGGGCCACGGCCCTGGCGGCCGGCAACAGCAAGCTGGCCAGCGGATTGGGCCAGCTGTCCGGCGGTCTCGACGCCGGCCTGGCCCAACTCCCGAACCTCACCGTGCTGTCGAACGACATCGGGACCGGACAGCAACAGTTCGACCAGACCCTCGCCCAGCTCAAAGCTGGCACCACCACGGTGGACAATCTGGTGTCCAAACTGGCGGCCAGCTGCGGGAGCTCGAAGAGCGCCACCTGTTCGCTCGTGCAACAGCTCGTGGCCAGCACCCCGGCACTCAACACCGCCGCCGCCAACCTGGCCCAGAACCCGCTGCAAGGCGACGTCAGCAAATTTGCCAGCCAGAGCCAGACGATCCTCGGGGACATCGGCGAGTTCCAGTCCGGGCTCAACCAGGCCAGCGCCGGCAGCCAGGCCCTGGCGACCGGGTCCGCGCAGCTGGCCGGCGGGTTGGACCAACTCGCGGCGAACATGCCAGCCCTGGCCGCGGGGATCAATCAGGCGGCCGGAGGCGCCAATCAGCTCGCAGGTGGCGCGGCCCAGCTGGCGTCGGGGGCGCAGCGGCTCGCCGGCGGGGCCGCGGCTCTGGCCAACGGCGCCGGCCAGCTGGCATCCGGAGCCGCGTCCGCGGCGGCTGGCGCGTCCACCCTGGCCGGCGGACTCGGCAAGCTCCACGCCGGCGCCGACCAACTCGCCGGTGGAGTCGCCCAGCTCGCCAGCGGACTCGCCAGCGCGGTGAACCAGATCCCGGACTACACGCCAGCCCAGCGCTCCAAACTGGCAGCGATCGCGACACAGGCGATCGTGACGCCAGTCAACTCGGCCTACGCCCTCATCAAGGGAGCCGGCGCGGCCTACGACATTGCCCTGGCCCTGGCCATTGCCGGCCTGGTGTCGTTCTTGTTGCTGCGGGCCCTACCCGACGAAGTGCTGACATCCACCTCCAACTCTCTGACGCTCGCCCTCCGGGCCTACCGGCCGTGCATCTCCGTAGTGATATTCCAGTCAGCGGTGCTGAGCGCCGTCGTCGGGCTGATCATCGGCCTCGACGCGGGCCGGGCCCTGCGCCTGGTCCTGGTCTCGGTCATCGCCGGGCTGGCGTTCGCGGCGGTCAACCAGGCGATGGTCGCCCTGTGGGGCGGGCGCGGTCGCTTCGCGGCCATGGTCGTATTGGTGTTGACCGCGCCGGCCGCGGTGATATCGACCACGCCTGGGATACTCCAACTGCTGACCGACCTCACCCCGATCGCGCCGGCCCTGAGGGTGCTGCGCGCCATCCTGCTCGGGGGCAGCGGGCTGATACCGGGGCTACTCGAACTGGTGGTCTGGTTCGCCGTCGGGATAGCTGCCACGGTCGTAGCGGTGGCGCGCCGCCGGACGGTCAAACCATCCCGCCTCCGGTTCCTCCCGGGCTTGGCTTCGCCTGTCGGAGTCTGACCCGGTCCGGGTACCGTGGATGGATAACCCCCACGAAGGAGCTGCATAGATGCCCGCTGCTGTGATTGTCGATGCTGTCCGCACCGCTGGTGGCAAGCGGCACGGGAGGTTGTCAGGTTGGCATTCCGTGGACCTGGCCGCCGAGACCCTCAAGGCCCTGGTGGCGCGCAACGACCTCGACCCCGCCCTGGTAGACGACGTGATCATGGGCTGCGTCATGCAAGCCGGGGCCCAAGCCGTCAACGTGGGACGCAATGCCGTGCTGGCGGCCGGATTCCCCGAGTCGGTACCCGCGACTACGATTGACCGTCAGTGCGGCTCGTCGCAGCAAGCCCTGCACTTCGCAGCCCAGGGTGTGATGGCCGGCCAGTACGACGTGGTGATCGCGGCCGGCGTGGAGGTCATGAGCCTAGTCCCGATGGGCGCCAGCATCGGCCAGGGTGTCGGGTTCCCGTTTGGGCCGATGGTCGGGCTGCGCTACGCGCCCGTCGGCGGTCTGGTCCCCCAGGGGGTCTCCGCCGAGCTGATCGCGGACCAATGGGGGCTGTCCCGTGAGGACCTGGACCGCTTCAGTGCCCGCAGCCAGCAGTACGCGGCCCGGGCCACCTCCGAAGGCCGCTTCGAGCGGGAGATCGTGCCGGTCACGGTCAAGCACAAGGACAAGGAGACCGGCAAGGTCACCGAGGCCGACGAACTGGTCACCGCGGATGAAGGGATCCGGCCCGACACGACCGTCGACACCCTGGCCCAGCTCAAGCCGGCGTTCAAGCCCGATGGGAAGGTCACCGCGGGCAACAGTTCGCAGATCACCGACGGCGCCTCCGCGGTCCTGGTCATGAGCGAGGAAAAAGCGTCGGCCTTGGGGCTCACCCCCCGGGCTCGGTTCCATGCCTTCGCGCTGGCCGGCGTGGACCCGGTCACGATGCTCACGGGCCCCATCCCCGCCACCACCAAGGTGCTGGAGCGGGCCAAGCTAACCCTCGACGACATCGACCTGGTGGAGATCAACGAGGCGTTCGCCTCGGTCGTCCTAGCCTGGGAGAAGGAGCACCACCCGGACATGGACAAGGTCAACGTCAACGGCGGGGCCATCGCCCTGGGCCACCCGCTCGGCTGTTCGGGCACCAAGCTGATGGCGACCCTGCTAAACGAACTGGAGCGCACCGGCGGTCGCTACGGCCTGCAAACCATGTGTGAAGGTGGCGGCATGGCGAACGCCACGATCATCGAGCGGCTGGGCTAACACCGCTTCGTCTTCGTCTCGCGGGGGACTCCGGCCCAAGATGAGCTGACCGTCCGGCAAAAACAACGGACGGTTAGCTCATCTTGCCGGACTCCCCTTCTCCACTTCCCCGCCAGGGGTGCAGCCGCTACCCCTCTCGTTCGCGATCGCAGCCTGGTGAGAAGCGGTGCTCCGCTCATGCGCGTCGCGGGCGCGGGTCGGCGGGGCCCGATTTGGGAACATCTCCGCATCTTGGTAGCTACGACGACAGCAGATGGCCGTGCTGGCTACCAAGATGCGTGGATGTTCAAAGAAGCGGAGTTAAATATCATGTAATGGCGCGTAATCGTCTTGAGTTGCGGGGGACTCCGGCGCGACGGCCCAGCCGCCACCCCGCCGTCCCGTCCGCAGCTGGGGCAGGGGTCTGCTGGTGACCGTCGCGGCGCGTGAGAGATGAGAGGGGCGTCGGGAACGAAAGAATCGGGTCCTTTCTACGCGGACCCGATTCTTCGTTGCTGACGCCCCTGCAGACCGCCTGTTACAGGTAGGGGTGGAGCTCCTGCAGGAGCTGACCCTTGCCTTTCGCACCAATAATTCGCAACTGCGGCTCCCCATCCTTGAACAGGATCATCGTCGGGATGCTCATCACGTCAAAGCGACGGGCCAGTTCGAGGTTCTCGTCGATGTTGATCTTGCCGATGCGCAGCTTGCCGACGTGGTCCGCGGCGATCTCGTCGAGCACGGGCGCCACCATCTTGCACGGACCGCACCATTCGGCCCAGAAGTCCACCAACACCGGCTCGGTCGCCGACTTGATCTCCTCATCGAACGTCTGATCCGTGAGAGTCAACTCATGCTGGGACACTGGTCTCGCCTTCTTCCGCACCCGCCGGGACCATCCCGTTCGGGTTTCGCTGTCAGGTGTAACAGCGGCGGTCCCCTGGTCCATTCCGGCCTGGGATCAGGCTTCCGCCGCCTCCAGCCACCGCTCGGCGTCGATCGCCGCCATGCAACCGGTGCCGGCGGCGGTAACCGCCTGACGGTAGATGTGATCCTGGACGTCACCGCAGGCGAACACCCCCGACACGTTGGTGGCACTCGATTCCGCCGCGGTGAGGAGGTAGCCAGCCTCGTCCATGTCCAACTGCCCCACGAAAAGGTCCGTGTTCGGCACATGGCCGATGGCTACGAACACGCCACTTACCGGCAGGAAGGAATCCTCGCCCGTGACGCTGTTGTGCAGCTCGACCCCTTCGACCTTGACGTCGCCACGGATGTGGGTGACGACCGAGTCCCAGATGAAACGGATCTTCGGGTTCTTGAAGGCTCGGTCCTGCATGATCTTGGAGGCTCGCAGCTCCTTCCGGCGATGGATGACCGTGACCGTCTCGCCGAACTTGGTCAGGAATATGGCTTCCTCCAGAGCCGAGTCCCCGCCACCGATCACCGCGATGTCGTGACCGCGGAAGAAAAAGCCGTCACACGTAGCGCACGTGGACACTCCCCGGCTCAAGAGGCGCTCCTCGGCCTCGAGTCCCAACATCAGGGACCGGGCGCCCGTCGAAACAATCACGGACCGGGCCCGGTGCTCGACCGCTACGCCCGTTGACGGATCAGGAGCCCAGACCCGGAACGGCCGCGACGACAGGTCCACCCGCTCGACCTTGGTCGTCAGATACTCCGTACCGAACCGGGCCGCTTGGCCGCGCATGTGCCCGATCAGGTCCGGACCAGCCAGACCATCTACGAACCCGGGGAAGTTCTCTATCTCGCTGGTCAGCATGAGCTGTCCCCCCGGCTGATCACTCGTCGAGGACGGCTCACCCTCGATCACCAGCGGCGACAGGTTGGCCCGCGCCGCGTATATGGCCGCGGTCAAACCGGCTGGACCGGATCCGATGATGATCACATCACGGGCCGGTGCGACGTCGGTGCTGCCCGTAACGTCGGTGTTGCTCGGATTGTCGGCTTGGTCCGGCTCGCTCACGTGGGTTGCTCCTAGCTGAGCTTCGGTCTTCTCTTCCGCCAGAGGAACGCCCCGGCGCCTAGAAATATTGCCGCTGCTCCCGCGTCCACCACCCAGACCCGACGAGGAAGGGGGTGGAACGGCAGGTACACGTCGAGCACCCGCACCCCGGCTACCACTAGCAGGAAGAAGGCAACTGAGCCGAGCACGCCGGCTACCAGCCCGAACACGATCACATGCGCGGCCGTGGTCACCGGCACGGTGGTCTTCGCCCGGACCGTATCCACGACCGATTCGATCCGGTCTGCGACTTCTACGGTCCAGTCCCTGTCGGCTCCCGGCGCGGAGACTTGGTCTGGCATAGCGGCAGCCTAGCGACCGCGACGCAGACCACCGAAGAGACCGCCTAGTAGCCTCCGGGCCGATGCGGTTGGTTGCTGCGGGCCTAGCGGGAGCAGCGGTAGCCTCGATTGCAGCGGTAATCCTCGGCGACTACCCGCTTTCAGGGTCCGTTCCGTGGGTGGCGGCGTTCCTCGTTCCTGGCGTGATCGGCGTGAGCATGACCACCGTCGCCGGCCGTCATCGAACGGCCCTATGGGCAGCCACCGGACCGCTTGGAGCCGCTTCGCTCGGTTGGGGAATCAGGATTGCCACCGGGTGGGGTCTCGACCCCGTCCCCGGTACGGCGTGGGTCGCCATCGCCCTGGGACTGGTCTGGCCGCTCGCCTGGGCCGCCGTAACCCGCACCCGGAGGCAGCCCGCTCCCTCCTAGCAGCCCGATTACCCGATCACCTCCGAGCAGCCCGATCAGTTGACGGACAGCTCGTTGATGCGAATCTGGAAGAAGGTACCGGCGTTCCCCAGCCGGGTGAGCCACAGGAGGACCCACTGGCCGTTGCGACCACCGAGGCTGAAGGTGGCGGATCCGGCGATATCGCTCTGGGAGTCGGTCACTCCACCCCATGCCGAGACCGGCTGGCCGCCCGCCACCGAAGTCGAGGAGACATAGGTCTGGGCCGCCCATCCCACGGTGGGGGATGTGACCACCAGGTGATGGAGGGCGGCGGACGCCGACAGCTGGATGGCCAGGCCCATCCCCGGATACAGGTTGTCGAACGTGGCGTCGTGGTAGTCGTCGCTTTGCCAGTAGGTGGCCGGATTCCCGTCGAAGGTAAACGCCAGACCGGTGGGGTCGTCCGGGGGCCGGCCGTTGACCATAAAAGGGCTGACCGACGTGATGTGCACCGACGCCGCCGAGCCCGAGCCGTGGGCCGAGGCCGTCGGGCGGCGGTTACGCCCGACGAGCAGTATCGCCATGACCACGGCGACGGCTATGACCAGCGCCAGCACGATCAGCCCGGGGGTCCGGGCCCGGCGGGGCGAGGCCGGCCGGTTGCTCACGGCGGCCAAAGGATCGGTCGTCGGGCCGGCGTCCGGCGGGCGCGCCACGTTGCCCCTGAAGACGGCGCCGTCGCCCGGGGCCGATCGGGTCCCATCGCCACCGGTCGTGAGCACGGCGGTCGGTGCCACCGGCGGGGCAGCCAATGTCCCCCGGCCCCCGGCCACGCCCGCGGTGGCCGCCCCCCGCTCGAGCACAACAGTGGCATCCCGCTGGCGTCGCCGGGACTTGCGCCCGGTGGGAGAAGCGCCCGCGGGCGGCTTCAAGGCGAGGGCATCGAGTCGCTGGCGCAGAGCGGCCGCCGAGGGCACCCGGCGCTCAGGATCCTTGACCAGGAGGTCGGCCACTAGCCGGTCCAGCGCCGGCGGCACGGGCCGGGAGCGGGAGGAAACCCGCGGGACCCGGTCATTGAGGTGGGCGAGGGCCGTGGTCATGTCGGTGCTGCCGACGAACGGCGGCGCCCCGGTGAGCATCTCGAAGAGGACGACGCCGAGCGAGTACAGGTCGGCCCGAGCGTCGGGCTCGTCGCCTTTGATCTGCTCCGGGCTCAGATACTTCGGGGTCCCCAGGACTGTGCCAGTCCGGGTCAGATCACCGCCGGACCCAGAGCTGGCCTTGGCGATACCGAAGTCGGTCACCTTCACCCGCAGGCCGCCCCACTCGTCGTCCGTGAGGAGCACGTTGGCGGGCTTGATGTCCCGATGCACCAACCCGGCCTGGTGGGCGTAGATCAACGCGTCGGCGATCTGCCGGGTGATCGCTACCGCCAGCCACGGTTCTAGCGGACCGCGCTCTGTGAGCAGCTGACGCAGAGTACGGCCCCGCACCAGCTCCATAACGATGTAGGCGGTGCGGTCGTCGATCCCGGTATCGAACGTGGCCACCACTCCTGGGTGGGCCAACCGGGCGGCGGTGACAGCCTCCCTGCGGAACCGCTCCAGGAACACCCCGTCCTCGGCCAGATGACCATGGAGCACCTTGACGGCGACCGGACGGCTCAGGACCTCGTCGTAACCCTCCCACACCTCTGCCATGCCGCCCCGGGCGATCGGGCGAATCAGGCGATAACGCCCGCCCAGCATTCGACCGGCCTCGATTGGGGCGGGTAAGTCGGGAAAGACCACGGGCCCTCAGGCTACCGCCGGGCCCTGAGTGCGAAGCACCGGCTGCGTTGACGAGGCAGATCGTGAGCCCGGTCCCGAGCCTGCCACCCGCCCCCGAGGCGCGGCGCTCAGGCAGGGATCCAAGCCACCCCGATCGCCCCGGGCCCGGCGTGGGTGCCGATGACCGGCCCGACGTCGCCGACCAGCACCTTTTCAGTGGGATGGACGCCACCGAGCATGTTGAGGAACTCGTCCATGTCGGGAGCATCGGCACTAAACGCAGCCAGGCGGGCGATCGGCCCGGCGCTCTTGACCTTGTCAGCCAGGTAGCGCAACGACCGGCCCCTGGTGCGCTGCTTGGACTCCTCCTCGACCACTCCGTGAGCCACCTCGATCACCGGTTTGATCGACAGCATCGACCCGAGCAGGGCCCGAGCGCCTCCGATCCGTCCGCCCTTCCTGAGATTCTCGAGCGTGTCGATAGCGCCGTACACCTTCATCTGCCCCACCACCGCTTCCGCCGCGCCGGCGACCTCGTCGAGGCTCGCTCCCCGCCCGGCCCGCTGGGCCGCCTCGATGGCGACCAGGCCCTGGCCCAGCGTGACGCTCAGAGAGTCGACGATCCGAACCGGAATCGAACCTTCCAGCCCTCGGGCCGCCTGCCGGGCCGCCTCGATCGTCGCCGACATCTTCGAGGAGAGGTTGACGCAGACCACTCCGTCGGCGCCTTCGGCGGCCATAGCCTCGAAAGCGCTCTGGAACTGGCCGGGGGAGGGGGCCGACGTCTCGGGCAGGCCGTCGAAGCCGGCACAGCGGGACCAGAACTCCTTGGTGGACAACTCCGTGCGGTCCACCAACTCCTCGGAGCCGAACCGGATCCGCAGCGACACCAGCCCGATACCGAGCTCGGCGAGGAGCTCGTCGGGCAGGTCGCAAGCACTGTCGGTCACCACTCGGACGCCAGGCATTTTCCCCCTTTTGGGGTCGCTCCGGGCCGATCCCGGACTGTCTATTGGACTCGGGACCGGTCCCTTTGGTGACAAGCGCTCAGGGCCGGGGCCGAGGCTGGTCGAAGTCCGGCGCGGGCGTGGAGAAGAACTCCCGGACCACCGGATCGGAGTCCCCTGGGTGACCGACGATCGCCGGCTGGCTGGGAAGGACCGCCTCGCCTCCGGCTCTGTCGCCGTTGGGATTGGCGTCGGCATCAGCGTTGGCGTCATCGTCCTCGCCGGGCGCGGGCACCAGTTGACGAGCCCGGCGACCGTGGCGAAGATCACGAACCCACCAGATCGCCAGGGACACGATGGCCAGGACAATGAGCACCACCCCCACCCCCGACACGGCGGTGCTGCGCACGGTGTCACGGTCAGTGGCGAGCACCTCGGAACCATCGGGCGTCCAGAGGGACACGCTGAGCGGAAACACGCCCGAGGCTCTGGTCTCGACCGGCACCTTGAGGGTGGTGTTCTGGGTGGCCAGCGTGAGCTCGCACACTTCGCTGGTGGGTGCGGGGACCTGGCAGTGCCCGTCAGGGGGAGAGAAGACCTGGAAGATCAGTCGCTGACTGGTGAGCCGTAGCTGGACGTGGGCGTGCAAGGCCGGCGGGGCCAGCACCGTCAACGGTATTTGGCCCTTCGTGGAGGTCAAGGTGATGGACGAGGCCAGCGGGAGCGTGATCTGGCTGGTGGCCTTGCTGGCCGCTGAGGACACCGCCTGGAGGAGACCCTGGCGCAGCCCTTCGGTGATGTCGCTCGACTCGGCCACCAACACGTCCTGGCCCAGGCTGTCGACCTGCTTGCCGTCCGAGGGGAGGACGGACCGCAGACCATCCAGGCTGGCCCGGGCCGATCGGATCGTGCCGGCGTCGGCGGCCAGCTCGGCAGCGGCGGCGACAGCGAGCCGGTTGGCTGCGGCCGCCGCCACCGGCGCCGGGACCGACGTGGGTGTCGTCGAGGACGACGAGGACGACGAGGTCGTCGCGGTCGATGGCGACGAAGCGGGAGACACCGGGGTGGCCGCCGCGGCCTGCGGGGATAACAGCGACCGCTGCACCTGTTGGGCGGCGGGGACCTGCACCGCGGCAAACAGACCGGACGCGGTGACCGAACTGAGCAGTGGATGGTCGGCAAGGCCGCCCAGCAGGGTGTCGACAAAGGTCGGATCCTCGCTCCACCCGGGCGGGGGCAGCACCGCCACCCCGCGCGTCAAGCCCGGGGTCTCCAGCTGGATCATCGCCAGCTCGGCCAGGAGCTGGTTGGCCGCCAACACCGGGCCGCCCGCATCGGAGAAGTCGGCGGTCAGACCCACGTCCGCGCCATACACCGACACCTTGGTGTTGCCCGTGCCAAGCAGGTCGGCCGGCAGCGCGAATGTGGTCTCGGTGTCACCGGCAGGCAAGGCGCTGAGCTCCCCGTCCGGCACGATGATCTGTTTGGCTCCCCTGGAGATCAGAGTCTGCAGGGTCGCCTGGTCGAGCGGGCCGTTGACCACCCAGGTGGTCGCGGACGGGAGCGAGCCGAACGTGCCGTCCAGCACGGAGAAACCGGTGTCGAGTTGTTGGGTCAGCTCGGTACCGAGGCCGGCCGCCTGCCACCCGAGGAACGGCACCGACGTGTACGGCGCCGGCAAGACCTGGTCCGACCCGTTGCCAACCAGCTGGACGAGCGCGCCAAGCGTGGACCGGTCGGGAACCGATCCAGCCGCCAGGGTGTCGAGCGTCTGTGGGGTCACCGCCAGGCTTACCTTGACCGTCGGATAGTTGCCGAGGCTGTTGACCAGGGTCGCCAGCGCCTCGGACCCGCCGGCCTGCAGCGTGCCGAGTTGCCCGTTGGCGTCGACCACGGGGGCGGCGTGGACCGGCAGGATGAGCGCTACCGAGAGCGGTGGGAGCTCTGTCACCATCTCTGATCCCGCCGCGTACACCAGGAAGGTGGTGAGCGGTTGGCCCACGGGGTTGCCCGAGTCGTCAGCCAGCCCGATCTGCAGCGGGAACACGCCGCTCTCGGCGGTCGTGGTGAATGGGGGGATGCTAGAGGTGGATGCCGCCGAGTTGGTGGGGTCGACCGGGATGTTGACGTCTACCCCGCCCGCGGGGTCCGCCGGCAGCTTCGTCAACGCCACCGTAGGCGAGTAGACCACGTACTCGTTGATCTGGCCGGACAGGGCCTCGTCGAATCCGGTCCGGGTCAGGAGCTGGCTGTATCCCTGCACCACTATCTGCTCATGGGCGGGATCGTGGGCCGTGATCTGCAGCTGGAGGTGGAAGTCGTGGCCGCCTTCGACCCATGGTGACTGGCCCAGCAGGGTGATGCTGTCGGTGCCGCTCTGGACTCCGGGCGCCACGCTGGTGGCCGCGGGCGGGGAGCTAGGTCCGGGGACGGCGGGGTGCAGGCCGGTTCCTGGCTCCTGGGTCCCGGCCCGCGCCGGGCCGGAGGGAGCCAGCCAGGAACCGGCCGCGACCACGACCAGCGCGCCCACCACCCGGGCCGTCACCCTCGAGCGCGGCGGCTTCACCGAGCGCCGGCCGACAACCCGCCGGATCACCGAGCGCCGGCCGACAACCCGCCGGATCACCGAAGGCCGGCCGACAACACGGACAAACCGACCGGTTCCTCCTGGAACCCGGTCTGCAGGTACAACGACAGCGCCGCCTCGTTGCCGACCTGGGTGTTGACGACCGCCCTGGCCACCCCGCGGCGCTGCATCCACCTGAGTCCGTCGAGCAGGAGCCTGCGCCCGGTACCGGCCCGTTGTTGTTGAGGATGCACGGCGAGGCGCTGTACGAACCCCCGTGGCCCCGAGCGGCCGCTGATGGCGTAGCCGGCAATCGCCCCGCTGGGCTCGATGGCAGCCCGGAATCGCACGGTGGGCGTGGCGCGCAAGGCGTCCGCCAGCCCGGCTCTGTCGAACTGCCAGAACAGCGGAAACGCGGCCTGGTCGACCGACAGCACGTCCCCGCGGCGGCGCCGTCCGACCCGGCGCAGCGGATAGCCAGGCGGCCCGGTCGGCAGCTCGACCGCCAGGTCGATGCCGAGCAGGTGCAACCGCTCGGCGACGTCGAATCCAGCGGCCAGGAATCCGGTCTGTTCGAGGGGGGAGAGCGCTCCGGTGACCACCCGGCGGTAGCCGCGGTCCGCCAGGGTCTCCAAGCAGCGGTGCAGGAACTCGGCCGATGGCAAGGGGGCGTTCGGCACCGGGTTGAGGATGGCCACGTCGCCGTCGCTGTCGCCCCGCCAGCGACCGGCCCGGGCCCGCTCCCGGCCCCAACGGATCACGTCCGCCGAGGCCGCGCTCACCGGGACCCCCTGGGGTCGCTCGTATCCGACTCGCTCACGGCGGCCCCACGCTACTTCGCCGGCGTGCACCGGACGAGGCGCACCGGTCCGGCCCAATCGACGGGCACTCTTGGGAAAAAGTGACAACGCAGAGCGCTTATCTTTTTTTCAGGCTCAACCCCGGCCCGTCGGCACCCGATACCGGTAGCAATGCTCGACTTGCAGACGATCCTCGCCCACGTGACCGATGTAGACGGCTCAGACCTCCACGTCAAAGCCGGTTCACCGCCGCGGGTGCGCGTCAACGGCGAACTGCGCCCGACGCCCTTCCCGATTGTAGAGGGCTCCGAGGTGGACGAGTGCCTCCGCATGGTCATGCCCGTCGACCGTATCGAGGAGTTCCACCGCACCGGGGAGGCCGACTTCTCGTTGTCGATCGAAGGCCTAGGACGCTTTCGTGGCAACGCTTTCCGGCAGCGGGGCAACGCCGCCATGGTGCTACGGCGAGTCCTACCGGCGGCCCTGTCCGCCATGGACCTGGGCCTCCCGCCGATCGTCACCCGTCTCGCCGAGGAGCTGCGAGGGATGGTGCTGGTCACCGGGCCGACCGGGTCGGGCAAGACCACCACCCTGG
>PMHH01000067.1 GCA_003156595.1 Acidimicrobiaceae bacterium | reverse complement strand
GGCCGGAGCCGAGGGACTCGCCCAGGCGGCAACCGATCACCTCCAACGAGCCCGGCAAGCAGCGGAGCGATCCTCCACCCTCAGCAGCGAGGCCGACTGCCCCGTCTGCGGTCAAGCGCTGGGTGACGCCTTCGAGCAGGTCCAGGCCCACCGCGCCGCGGAGGTCACGGCGGCTCAGGAAAGGCTCGCCGACTTGCAGTCTCGAGTTGCCTCGGCGCGCCGAGAGGCCGGCGAAGCGCAAGCCCAGGAGACCCAAGTCGTATCCGCCGCCGATTCCGCTCGCGAAGCGCGCCACGCCTGGGAGATCGCCGACCGCCGCCGCCAGGAGGCCGATGCGGACCTGCAGGAGGCGTGGGACGCGGTGCTGGCGATCGCACCGGCGCGGGCCGGACCGGCTGGCGCCCCGCCGCCGGTCGGCATTCTGGCTCGAGCCGTCGACGATCTGCGCGAGCGAGTCGGACAGCAGCGGACCGCCGCCACCGAGGGGGAACGCTTGCGTGTCAGGCTGGAACGCCGTTCGGCCGCCGAGGCGAGCCTGTCGGTCAACCGCTCCCGTGCCGCGGCGGCCACCGAGCAGCTGCAGGCGCTCAAAGACCAGGTGCGGGCTCTCGGGTTCGACCAGGCGTCCCTCGAACGGGCCGCCCTGGCCCACCAGGCAGCAGCCGCGGCCAGCCGGGCCGCGACGGAACGAGCCCAGCGGGCCGCCGTCGACGCCGCCGGCGAACAAGCGAAGCGGGAGGCCGCGGCCCAGCGTTTGGCCGACGCCGAAGAGCAGCACGCCAAGCTGGCCGAGCTGGAGTCGGACGCCCGCCACCTGGCTCGAGTCGCCGATCTCCTGGCTGAGTTCCGCAACACGGTCGTGGCTTCGGTCGGGCCCCGGCTGGCGGTGCAGGCCGCAGACTTGTTCGGTGAGCTCACCGACCACGAGTACGACGAGCTGCAGGTGGACCCCGAGACCTTCGAGTTGCAGATCAGCGACGGCGGGACGGTCTACGGGCTCGACCGTTTCTCCGGATCCGAGATCGACCTGGCCAACCTCGCCCTGCGGGTGGCGATCAGTGAACACATCCACTTCCAATCGGGCGGCTCTGTCGGCCTGATGGTCCTCGACGAGGTGTTCGGTCCGCTCGACGAGGACCGCAAGACCCGCATGCTCTTGGCTTTGGAACGCCTACGGGGTCGATTCCGCCAGGTGCTGGTCGTGACCCATGACGTCACCATCAAAGAGCAGCTCCCCAACGCCATCGAGGTGGTCAAGCTCCCCGGCCGGCGGGCCACGGCCCATCTGGTGACAGGCTGAGTGCCCTCCGCAAAAGCCGGCGCCGTCTCAGCCCGGAGGGATGGAGGATGCCGCGCCGGTGAGCGCTATCAGGTGCTGGGTCGCCCCCTCATCCAGGTCCTGGAAGGCCAGACGGTACCGCCAGCAGCCGTCGGCTGCCTCCGTGCTCACCGTCACCGTCTCCGTCACCACCTCCGTCCCGTCGGGTAGAAAGAGCATCGCCAGCGGATCGCACCCGGCGGGCAACGGGCGCAGACACTCGACGTGCATACCGCCGACACTCAGGTCGATGGTGTGACCCGGCACTCCCTCCGGCTCGTTCCAGGCCTGTACCGGACAGAGCGTCACCGTCAGATCCAAATTCCGACGGGGCCAGCGCCGGCGCTGGATTCGCTCGATGATGACGTCAGCGCCAAATGACAACACCTTCCCCGCCGCCACCGCCGTCCCAGAGACGCGGAACAGGGCGCCGGGACAGAACACACTGGCCTCCACCTGATGAGCTTCGCCGGCGGGCCACAGCGCGCCGTCACACTCGATGGTCAGAGTCTCACCGTCGGCCCGCTCGACGATCCCGGTTGACGTGACCGGCTGGCCTTCCACCAAAGCGGTCTGGCCGGCCATCTCCTCATGCCAACCGTCCCCGCCTGGGCTGGCCCCTATTTCATCCATTGGCGCCAGTCTCTCACCTGCCCGGTCACCGGACAAGACGCACAAGAGGGTCGGTCTGAGAAGAGCCGGGAGCAGATCCTCGTAACAATGTAAGGCGACCGGTACGCTTTCACCCAATTGAGGACGGTTACTTTGGCCTAGAGCCGCGAACAGAAACCGACTCACTAGTCATTCCAGGCCACCGCCGCCACAAGCGGTATCAGGGCCAGGAATTGGGGGTATGACTCTTTGAAAAATAGCCGGTCCAGCCTGGTAATAGCTACAGCCGCGTGTGCGGTCCTGGCGCTGCTGGCGGTCTTTGCGATCGAGCTGTCGAATACCCAGGCGAAGTCGAAGAGCGGGATCGAGGTCCAGGTCCACGAGCGCGCCGTGCTGGCGGGAGCATTGATCAGCAGCCTGTTCCAGAACGCCCAGCAGGAGGCGCCCCAAGACTCGAAGATCTACGGATCCGCGAAGGTGTCGGACCAAATGATGAACGGGTCGGCCCAGTCGAACGGGTATCTGGACCAGCCGAACGGGTATCTGGCGCTCCTCGACGCCGACGGCCGGGTGCTCGCGGCGTCCCAGGGCTTCACCGCCCAGGCCCAGACCGATCTGGCCAGTTCGGCCGCGCTGGCGTTGATCCGCTCTGGCCATCCCTACGGCTTGGGAAACCTATTGCCATACGGCAAAACCGGCGTGATCAACTTCGCGGTCGTCTTCCCCACCCGTTACGGCCCGCGGACCCTGCTCACCGGCTTAACCCCCGCAACAGTCAGCGCGTTTATCGCCAGGGAGCTGGCCAACATTCCCGACGTCAAGGGCTCCCACAACTACCTGGTAGACGGGAACGATGTGGTGCTGGCCACGACCAACCCGCAGACTCGGGTAGGGAGCGTGATCAACCAACCAGGGGCGGAGCAAGCGCTCGAACACCCATCATTCGATGTGGACGGAACCTACTTCGACCAGGTCGGGCTGACGAGCTCCACGTGGCGGATCGTGCTGACCGCCCCCGACGGCCCACTGTTCGCCAGCGTCACGGGTTTGCACCAGTCGGTGCCGTGGTTGATATTCGCCGCTCTCGCGATGGTCGCCCTCGCCGCGCTGGGACTCGGTCGGCGGGTGATGCGCTCTGCTGATCAGGTGCGGGCGGTCAACACGCGGCTCGAGTTGGTCAACGGTGAGCTCACGGGTGCCAACGCCACGCTCGAAAGCCGGGCCGCGGAGTTGGCTCGCTCCAACGAGGAACTCGAGCATTTCGCGTCGATCGCTTCTCACGATCTGCAGGAACCGCTGCGCAAAGTCCGCACCTTCACGGAGCAGCTGCAGGTCACCGAAGGCGACCGACTGTCAGACAAGGGCCAGGACTACCTGCGACGGGCGAACGCGTCCGCAGAGCGGATGCAGACCCTGATCGAAGGTCTGCTCAGATACTCCCGGGTCACCACCCAGGGGCGACCCTTCGCACCGGTCGACCTCGGTCAGGTCACCCGCGAAGTACTGGTTGACCTCGACGTCCAGGTGGCGCGAGCCGGAGCCCACGTCCTCGTTGGCAGGCTGCCGACGATCAGCGCCGATGCCCTCCAGATGCGCCAGCTGATGCAGAACCTCATCTCCAACGCGCTCAAGTTCCACCGCGAGGGAGTCGTTCCGGAGATCTCGATAGACGCCACCGTCACTGACGCCGAGGTGCGGTTGACGGTGCGCGACAACGGCATCGGCTTTGACCCGCGCTACAGCCTTCGCATATTCCGGGTCTTCGAGCGCCTCCACGGACGCAACGAGTATCCCGGGACCGGAATCGGCCTCGCCCTGTGCCGCAAGATTGCCGAACGTCACGGTGGCAGTATCGTCGCCAACAGCGAGCCGGCTGTTAGCTCAACCTTCACCGTGATTCTGCCGATCGACCAGCGTGAAGAGGTAAGCCTGACGATCCGCCACATCGACGACGCAGGTGAAGCCTCGAAAGTGACCCATGCCCATGCCTGACATCTGGGGAAACCCCCTGACGATCCTTTTGGCCGATGACGATGAGGAGGATCGTGATTTCACTCGCGACGCCCTCCAGAACGCCCACTTGGCCAACGACATGAGATTTGTGGTCGACGGCCAGGATCTCATGGACTACCTCCGCCGGCAGGGACCGTACGCCGACCCCGCCGTCGACGCGCCGCGTCCGGGGATCATCCTGCTCGATCTCAACATGCCCAAGAAGGACGGTCGCGAAGCGCTGGCCGAGATCAAAGGCGACGAGGATCTGCGCCGTATTCCAGTGGTGGTGCTCACCACCTCCAAGGACGAAGAGGACGTCTTCCGCACTTATGACCTCGGTGTCAACTCGTTCATCACCAAGCCGGTCACGTTCACCGGGCTGGTCGACGTCTTGCGCACCTGGCAGCACTACTGGCTTGAGCTGGTCGAGCTGCCCATCGGTTCCCGGGCGTGATTGTTGCCGACACCAAGCCGTTCAGCGTCCTGCTCGTCGAGGACGACGAGGACGACTATCTGATAACTCGGGACATGCTCGAACGTCAGAACCGCGCTCGCTTCGTTCTGGACTGGTGCTCAGACTACGGCACCGGGCTGTCCGCGATCGGCGAGCAATGCCACGACGTGTACCTGATCGACTATCGCCTGGGCCAAAGCACCGGCCTGGACCTGGTGCGCGAAGGGTTCGCGTCGCGGCCTCAGGCGCCGGTGATCATTCTGACCGGCCAGAGCGATTATCAGATCGACCTCGAGGCCACCGCCCTGGGCGTCACCGACTTCCTGCTCAAGCAAGACCTAAACCCGCTCTCCCTCGAGCGCTCCATCCGTTACGCCATCAGCCACCAGCAGGCGCTTCGAGACCTGGCGCGCAGCGAAGAGCGCTACGCGCTGGCCGCCCGTGCCGTCAACGACGGCATTTGGGACTGGGACTTGCAGACCGACCAGGTGTACTTCTCGCCTCGGTGGCACAACGTCCTCGGTCGGGCCGATCCCGAGGGAGACGAGCATCCCTCCGCCTGGTTCGACCTCGTCCACGAGGACGACCTGCCCGGCCTGCGCAACAACATCGAGGCCCACCTGAGCGGGCGAACATCACACCTACAGTCAGAGCACCGCATGCGCCACGTGGACGGGACCTGGCGGTCGATGCTGACCCGGGGGTTGGCGGTTCGCGAGATCGACGGTAGGGCGACCCGGATGGCAGGGTCGCTCTCTGACATCACCGAGCGCCGAAGAGCCGAGAGCCAACTGCAGCACGACGCGTTCAACGACGCGCTCACCGGCCTTCCAAACCGGGCCCTCTTTATGGACCGCCTCGAGCAAGCGTTATGCCGCTCCAAACGCGACCCGGCCGCGGGCTACGCCGTGCTGTTCTTGGACATTGACCGCTTCAAGCTGGTCAACGACAGCTTCAGCCACGCCGTCGGGGATCATCTCCTGATCGGTTCGGCGGCCCGGATCACTCAAGTGGTGCGACCTGGCGACACCGTTGCTCGCATAGGTGGAGACGAGTTCGCCATCCTTCTCGATGACTCCGAGGCAGCCGATCCGGCCCAGTTCGCCATCTCCGTCGCCGAGCGGGTGCAGACTTCGCTGAGCCGGGTGTTCAACGTCGACGATCACCGACTGTTCGTCACCGCGAGCATCGGTATCTCCCTGAGCGTTCCCGACATAAGCGCCGCTGACCTGTTGCGCAACGCCGACATCGCCATGTACGAAGCCAAGCGCTACGGTCGGGGCCGTTATACGGTGTTCGACGAGAGCATGCACCGCCGGGTCGCCAATCGCCTGGAGCGGGAAAATGACCTGCGGCAGGCGGTCCAACAGTCGCTCATCAGGGTTCACTACCAGCCGGTCGTCGACCTCGCGACCGGCCGCATCCGGGGCTTCGAGGCGCTCGCTCGGTGGCCCGAAGGATGGCCGCCGGTTTCGCCCGCCGACTTCATCCCCATCGCCGAGGAGACCGGCTTGATCGGCCCCCTTGGGCTGCACGTGCTCCGCACCGCCCTTACCACCCTGGCAGCCTGGCGCCGCTCCGGACTCGTCGCAGACGACGTGCGTATGAGCATCAACGTTTCCGGTCGCCAACTCGACAATCCGAACTTCCCAGAAGAAGTCCTCGGCGCCATCGCCGCCGCCGGCGTTCCTGGCGACGTCGTTCGCTTGGAGATCACCGAAGGCACCTTCATGCGTGAGCCCGAGCGCATGGCGCGCGTTGTCTCCGAGGTTTGCGCGTGCGGGGTAGGACTGGAGCTAGACGATTTCGGCACCGGGTACTCATCGTTGGCCGCGCTGCACCAGTTCCCGGTCGACGCCTTGAAGATCGACCGCAGCTTCGTGGCGTCATTCAACGAAGACGCGGACAGCGAGGTCATTGTCCGTTCGATCCTGGCGCTCGCCCACAGCCTCGGGTTGAAGGTCATCGCCGAAGGCATCGAGGAGCCCGAGCAGCTCGAGCGCCTACGCTCTTTCGGATGCGAATACGGTCAGGGCTACCTATTCTCCCGGCCGCTCGCCAGCGCCGAAATGGAGACAGTGCTCGAGAGCTGGCCGGCACACCCCGCCGCCCATGCCCATCTTGTCGCCCCATCGCCGATCTGAGCACCGAGCGAGCGATTACTTAGACGGGTAGGTTGCAGGCGTGGTCGGGCCCGAGCCTGGCACCACCAGGCCGCGGCTGTCATTAGCGGTGCTGTCGCTGGTGCTCTTCGTCACCTTCCTGGACAACACCATCGTGGCCACCGCGTTAGCGGACATCCAGACCTCCCTGCACACGGGCGTGAGCGCCCTGCAGTGGATCGTAAGTGCCTATGCGCTGACGTTCGCGGCCCTGATGCTCACGTTCGGCACCCTCGGCGACCGTTTGGGCCGCCGGGCGGTGATGATGGGCGGACTGGTGACCTTCACCATCGGGTCCGTAGTGGGCTCGATCGCGAGCACTAGCGGGACGCTCATCGCGGCCCGGGTGATCATGGGCGTCGGGGCGGCGGCATCAGAGCCGGGCACGTTGTCGATGATCCGCCAGCTCTATCCGGATCGGGCCGAGCGGGCCCGGGCTCTCGGCGTGTGGTCGGCGGTATCCGGGTTGGCGCTGGCCGCCGGGCCGGTCATCGGCGGGACGCTGGTCGGAGCGTGGTCGTGGCGGGCGGTATTCGTTTTTAACGTGCTGATCGGCACTGTCGCGCTGGTCGGCGTCTACGTGATCCTGCCGGAGATCACCAACCGCGAGCGCCGGCGCCTCGACCTCCCCGGCTTCGTGCTCGGCGCCGCCGCCCTCATCGCGGCCACCTTCGCCACCATCGCCGGCGAGACCGCGGGCTACGCAACCTGGTGGATCGCCCTCCTGTTTGCGGTGGCGCTCGTTACCGGCGTGGCCTTCCTCGTCGTCGAACGCCGGGCCCAGGAACCGGTGCTGGACTTGCGCTTCTTCCGGGAACGAGCCTTCCTCGGCGGCAACCTGGTGGCGTTCATGGGCTACTTCGCCATCTTCGCCGTCTTCTTTTTCATACCCTTGTACCTGCAGCTGATCGGTGGTGCGTCTCCCTACCGAGTCGCCACCGACTTCCTGCCCATGGCCGTGGCCATGATCGTGGCCTCGGCGCTCAGCGGCCGTTGGGTGGCCACTGTCGGGCCAGGCATCCCCATGGCCGCGGGTTGCGCGGTCGCCGGCGTCGGGATCCTGGTCACCAATGCCCTGATCACTCCACACGCCGGGATCAGTCTGTTCGGTTGGTCCCTGGTGTTGGTCGGCGCCGGCCTCGGCGTGGTCATGGTGTCGGTGACGTCCTCGGTGCTGGGCGTGGTACCCGCCGTTCGCTCCGGGATGGCGGCGTCGGCCGTCAACACCAGCCGGGAGCTGGGCGCGGTGGCCGGCGTGACCGTGCTGGGATCGGTGGTCAACGGCCAACTGGTGGCCAACCTCGAGCGCAAACTGTCGTCCATCCACGACTTGCCCGCCGCGTTCCGCGGTGAGGTCATCGCCGCGGTCACCACCGGGACCATCGGGACCTCGGCGTCGAAGCTGCCGAAGACCGGCGAGATCGGCAAGATCGTGCAGGACGTCCTGGCCGCCGCGGACGCCTCCTTTACCCAGGCTCTCGACGTGGTGCTGATCGTCGCCGGCGTCCTGCTGTTGGTCGCCGCGGCGGGCTCCGCGGCCCTGGTGCGCCACGGCCGGGCGACGGCCTCCGACGACTTCTAGGTCCGACGACATCCCGAACGATCGGTAGCCTGGGCAAGTGACAATCGCCCCGGCCGAAACCGTCCGCTGCTCGGCGTGGGCCCACTCGGTCGGCCTCGACCCCATCGGCAGCGCCGGCTCCTACCGAGGGTTCCTCCTCGTCGAGGTTCCGCTCCCCTGGCCACGCGACATCGGGGACATCCCCGAGATGGCGGCCGTGCGTGATCTGCTTGGCAGTCGCGGAGTGCGGCTCCAGGCCCTGGTGCCGGCCGGCACCAGCCTCCGGGCCATCGCCTATCTGCCCCCGATTGGTGAGCGTTTCGCCGGGTTCGTGCGGCGGGAGGCGGAGCACGGCCCGGATCTGGTGGGGACCGTCGCCTCCCTGTTGTCGGATCCGGCCGAGGCCAGCAACGACGGGCGCCGCGATGTGTTGGTGTGCACCCACGGGCGGCGCGACGTGTGCTGCGGCTCGCTCGGCACCGAGCTGGCCGTTCGGCTCGATCCTGTCACCCTCCCCGAGGGAGTACGCCCGTGGCGGACCAGCCACACCGGCGGTCACCGGTTCGCGCCGACCTTCATCGTGCTGCCCGAGGCGACCGCCTGGGCGTACGCCGACGCCGACTTGATCGACCGGGTGCTCCGCCGGCGGGGCGAGACCACCGAGGTGGTCGACCGCTATCGAGGTTGCGCCGGCCTCAGCTCGCCGGCGGTGCAGGCGCTCGAGTGCGAGGTTCTTCGGCGCGTGGGCTGGAGGCTCCTCGACCGACCGCGCGGCGGGTCCACCGAACCCGGCGGGCACACCCGCCTCATCGTGGAACAGCCGGGCGGACAGTCAGAGATCTGGGAGGGCCACGTCGAGCCGGGCCGGCGGCTGGCGGTGCCCGACTGCGGGCGACCCATCGATGAGGCCCGCAAGTTCGAGACGGAGTGGGTCGTCCGGGACGTGCACTCGCTGGCGTAGCCCTCCGCCCCGTCCCTCCGTCATCCCGCCCGTCCCTCCGTCCCG
>PMHH01000145.1:2488-16372 GCA_003156595.1 Acidimicrobiaceae bacterium | reverse complement strand
GCGTGGCGTTCACTATCTTCGCCGGCGTGTCCTCCCCAATGATCACCTTCGCCCGCGACGCCACGACCCTCTTCTAGCCCGCAGAGCCCGACTGAAGGCAAGCAGTTATGGCGCGGTGGTGCTCAGTTTCATATACTTTCATGTTATGTCAGGTCCGGTTGACGAGCGGTTGACGGCCCTACTCGCGCTCGCCGAGACCCAACGCGGGCTGGTCACATGGTCGCAGCTGGTGGCCATCGGCATTACATCCAAGCTGCTGGCCCGGTTGCTGGCGGAAGGCTGGCTTCGCCGAGTCAGGACCGGGGTCTACGCAGTTGCGGGACGGCGGCCCTCGCGGTGGGAGGATGCAGTCGCGGTCGGCTTGCTGGCGGGACCGAACTCCGCTCTTTCCCATGGCACCGCCGCAGCCGTCCATCGTTTTTCCAATCTGATCGCACCACCAGTGCCGGAGATAAGCGTGCTCCGCCCGCGGCAAGCCCGGTTACGGGGAGCCACCGTCCACCGAGTGGCGAACCTCGACACCCGAGACGTCGTGAAGCGCAGCGGCGTGAGCGTCACCACGCCGGCTCGAACCGTGGTCGATCTGGCCGCTCGCCTGCACCCAGAACTGCTGGAGAAGATCATCGACGAAGGAAGCATCGGTCGGGTCTGGTCCCCCGCGGAGCTGCTCGCCTGCGCAGAGCGAACGGCTCCCCAGGGCCGACCAGGCAGTCGGGTTCTCCGAGACGTGCTCGGCCCCCGCCTCCACGAACCAAGAGCAGACAGCATGCTCGAGCGCCGAATGATCCGGGTATTGGCTCCTTACGCCCCGTTCGAAACCCAGTTCCAACTGGTGCTCGATGGCGAGTTGATCATCCTCGACATCGCCTGGCCTTGGTGGCAGGTCGGAGCGGAGGTGGACGGATGGTCGGTGCGCGGACGCTCTCGCCGCAAGTTTGACCGCGACATGGCCCGCATCAATCTGCTGGAGGCCCATCACTGGCAGGTTGCCCATCTGACCTCGACGATGGACGAGGCCACAGTTCTGCGCGACGTCGGTCGGTTGTTGCCACCTTGGGCGCGTGCCTCCCTGGCCTTCTGATCCACCGCGAGTGCGCCAGGATTGGGCGTCACGGGGCCACCGAGGACACAGGTGTTCGGTTATCCCCCCTATTGGCGCGACAAATGAACACCTGTGTGGGAGCCGGCCTCGCTACACCGGCGCGGCCGACCTCGGCACCTCGTACGCGGTGGCTGCGCCGCCCAGCCGGCCCGCCGGGCAGCCGCCCAGCCGGCCTCGCTATATCGCCGCGGTCCCGTGGCTGGCGTCGGGCGTCGAGGGGACGAGGAAGCGCCCTATGACGGGCAGCTCCCAGAACGACTCCGCCCGAGCGACGGCGATCGCCACGGCCAGCATGTTCTCCGGCGCGTCGTAGACCGCGTAACGGGGTTGCCAGTCGGGATCGAACTTGGCGTTGAACTTCCAAAGGGACTCGATCTGCATCGAGTCGCCCATTCTTCGTAGGGCCCACGCCTGAACCCGCTGGCTGAGGCCCTCTCCGGCCTCGCCGGCGAGGACGGCTCGCATGGTGGCGAAGTTGAGGCCCAGGCCGTCGCCGCCGCGCGCCTTCAGCTCCCTGAGGGTCTCGACGACGGCGAAATCGATCAGTCCGTTGGGGTGCTCGCCGTCGTCGCGGCGCATGAGGTCGAGCGAGTATCCACCGATGCCCGGAGCCGGGACGAACTGGCAGAACGCGACCGGCGTGCCCAAGGCGTCGGGGGGCGAGTCCGGTCCCACCGGACCGTGGACCACAGCCAGGAGGAGGCCGGCGTCCTGCGGGTCGAAGGCGCGGCCGAGCGTCATGGAGAACCCGCGTTCCACATCACCTCGCCGGCTCTTGGTCATCACGTCCTCGAGTTGCTTCCGCAACGCCGCATCGAGTTGGGACGGGTCGTGGAAGCTGATCCGATAGCCGTACTTGGCTACCCGGTTGACCGCTTGGCGCAGACCCTTGAATCGGCCCCCCTCCAGGGTGAAGCGGCCGGTGTGGACGACGCCTTCGTCGCCGACGTAGAGATCGTGCATCCCGGTGGCGCGGTAGATCGGTAGCCACTCCTCCCCGACACCGAGGCCTCCGAGTGCCCACCCGTTCTCGTCGACGTAGCGCCGGAAGGCCCGCCAGGCTTCCTCCCGCTCAGCCACCGGTCCGATCGGGTCGGGGGACACCAGGCAAACCCCGCCGTAGACGGCGTGCGCCACGACCGTGTCTCCCCAGAAGAAGAACTGCTTGTCGGGCCGGAGGGCGAAGTAGTCGAGCGTTCCCGAGCCGTGCCGGGCCACGATGGCCCGGGCTCGAGCCAACCCGCCTGCCCCCTCAACCTCCGGGACGCCGGCCCGGGCCGCACGGACGCTTGCGGCAGCCAGGTGGTGCCGATGCTGGACGACCGGACGGAACAGGACCACCAACAATGCCAAAGCGAGCCCCGCGGACGCGGTGGCCATCGCCGGCGTGAAGAACTCGTTGAGCCGTTCGGGCAGGGCGATGTGGGTCACCCCGACCATCCGCTCCAGCGACGCCAGCACGGCCTGCGGCCAGGAGAGCCGCCGCAGGACCCGATGGTCCGCGGAGTTGATCCATGAGCCCAGTTCCACCGCCAGCGTGCCGGCCACCACCGTCAACACCGCGGCCCCGGCGACGTTCAGCACTCCTCGGCCCATCTGGGCGACATCGGTCTTGGCCTCAAAGGAAGCCCGGTTGAGCCACAGATAACCAGCGACAGCCAACGCCAGCACGGCTTCCACGACGTCGACTCCCCTGATGAGGTGGAGGACCGCCACTGTGAGCAGGACGGCGAGGCAGACCAACCAGGCGCGGCGTTGACCTCTCCGGATGCCGCGGGCCAGCACGATCAGACCAAGGCCGCCCAACGCAGCCAAGGCGGCTGCCGTCTCCGGGACCACCAGGGGAACGAACTCGCTGACCGCCTTGAGCCGGTCGCGGACCGGTTCGGCAAACGCCGACAGCAATGAAAGGAAACCCGCCGCGAACACCACCAGCGAGGCCACCCGCCGGACCCGGCGGTGCCGCGTCTCAGCCGGGTTTGGCCGGGGCCACCCCTCGCCCTGCGGGAAGGTGGCCACCACCTCGGGGCGCCGTTCGCCCGGGGGACTGGAGTCCACCACCCGGTCGGCAAGCGCCCGCTCGAGCAGGGTGGCGCCCGGGAGGTCCTGGCGGGCGTGGAAGAGCCGGGCATGCAACTCGTTGCCGGCTTCCAGTTCCACCCAGGCCGTCTCACGGTAGGACAGGAATACCGACGGCAACCCGAGCCCCGGTAGGCGGCTGGGCACCTCGGTGACCACGTCGGCGCTGCATCCGGCGTTGGCATAGAACCCCTCACCGAGGTGGGTCAGCTCCGGCCGGCACGTGTGGGCGGTGATGAGACCGGCGTAGCCGGCGGTGACGACGTCGCGGGCGAGCGCCCGGGCCGTGTCATTGGGGTTGCGGTGCCCCTCGTCCAAGGCCAGAGCGGACAGGGCTCGGGTCGTGCGCCGCAGCGCGGCCCCAGCCAGGAGCACGATCAGGAGCAACTCGATAAAAGTGAAGCCCACCAGGATCCCAGCCCTCGACGACAGGTCACCCGCTTGCGCCGACCGCAGGGCCAGCTCCGGCAGACGCAGGGCCAATATCACCACGATGGGGGCGAGCAGCAGCCAGGCCGACCGGCCCAGGCGCCGGTACACCAGGCGGGAGGCGATAAACCTGGAGAAGGCAGCTGGGTCGTCGAGTTGTTCCATGCCGGCTAGCCAGCCGGTCCCAGATCCGGTCACGCCTTTCTGGTGGCGGCGAACCGAGGGGAGCAACTCTTCTCGCAGGTGCTGGGCGTATGGGCTCTCTCGCGGATTGCGCGGATCCTCGAATCGGGACATGGCGTCGAGGTTGTGGCCCGGCTCGACCCGCACCTGGCGGATCCCTGCCCCGGTCGCGATGGATAGTTCCGCCGCCAGGGCCAGCTCGGCGCCGAGCTCCGCAGTGACCGAGGACTGGCACGGCGCAGACCACGCCAGCCGGGCATCCCGGTCTCCGGGCAACACGACGGCACGCCTTCCCGGTCCGGCCGCGTAGGCGGCAATCTCCAAAACCAGTCGCGGGTTGGCGGCCAGCGCGGCTTTGGGGTTGACTCCCGAATCGAACAGGTTGCCGGCGACCACCAGCACGCCGGGGCCGGTGGCGGCGGCCACCGCGGCACCTAACTCGCCCGCGGCGGCGAGCTGGGCGGGGCTCGGGTCCGGCGTCAGGTGCAGGTCGGCCATCACCACGACCCGGCCGCCGACTGGGACGTCCAGGGTCAGCAGGTCCGGGATGTCGCTCGAGGCAGCCAACGCGGCCATCGAGCCTACTACGGTGCGCCCCGTGGAACCCGCCTCCGAGCCGACCGATGTCGTGCTGGAGAGGGCCAGGCGGATGGGCCCTCTGCCGTACTCGGCGCGGGGCCGCAACGCCGGGCCGGAGCTTCCAACTGGCGCCGCGCTCGTCGACTGGCTGGTCGGCGCGGTCGACGACTGGTGGGCCGAGCTCGGCTGCCCGGATCCGTTCACTCTGGTCGAGATCGGCGCCGGCGACGGGACGCGAGCCGCCGCCGGGCTGGCCCGCGGACCGCAGTGCTTGTCCGCCTTGCGCTATGTGCTCGTCGAGGAGGACCGCGGTGGCCGGCAGCACCACAGCCTTCATCTCCCGATCGAGTCGCCGATACTGGTTCTCGGCCCGGTGGGGCCGGCCGACCGGGATGACGACGAGGACGAAGATGAGGCGTCACGGTCGGTGGTCGGGATCGGACCGTTGATCACCTCGCTTCGCGAGCCGCCAGTGGTGTCCGGACCGGCGGTGGTCGTGGCGATGGGGTGGGCCAGCCGCCTGCCGTCCGACCGCTTCGAATGGCGCGACAGACGATGGTGGGAGATCCGCGTGGCCGCCGACGTTGACGCCGATGGCGGTGTCGACGCCGCCGGCGGTTTGCTGGAGCTCGCAGTGCCCCTCGACGAGCAACGGTCGGCGGTCGTCGAGGCGCTGGTGGGCCCCTCAGCTCGCCAGGATGGATCTCGCTATGCCCAGATGCGGCCAGCCGCCGACTGGCTGGCCCGGACCCTACGGATCGCCGAGTGCGGCCAACTCGCAGTCATTGACCGCTGGACCGAGGTGACGAGCCCAGTGGCAGAGGGGACGCCGCCGCCCCTGGCCCTCGATCAGCTGGCCTCCGTTCGCAAGCCGTTGGAGGCGAGGCCGGTGGAACTTTTTTCCGGGCTGTCGATCGTGTCATGGCACCTAGGTTGAGCCGAAGCATGCGGGTACCGGCGGACCCCTCCGAGAACTGGCAGTGGCGGGNNGGACGGGCCTGTGCCCGCCGGCCCGACAGTAGTGTTCGACCTCGACGGGGTGCTCAGCGACGCGGCCAGCCGCCAGCACTACCTCGAAGGGCCGTGGCGGGACTGGGACGCGTTCTTCGAGGCCTGTGGCGACGATCCCCTGATCGAGGAGGTCGCCCGCCTGCTGGGTCTGCTCGATCCGGCCTTGGTGATCGTGCTGCTCACCGCCCGACCGGCTCGGGTGCAACCGCAGACGTTGGCGTGGTTGCACCGGTACGGCCTGCGTTGGGATCTCCTCGTCATGCGGGACTTTGGCGACTACGGGGCGGCCCGGGATTTCAAGCGCCGCTCGGTCCGGGAGTTGAGGACGGCTGGCTTCGAGCTGGTCCTGTCCTTCGAGGATGACCGGCGCAACGTGGCCATGTTCCGCGACGAGGGCGTCCCATCCGTCTACATCCATTCCGGCTACTACGACTGACGCCGGCTGGCGGGGGTCGCGGCGCTGGCGGCGCACCGGGGCTTTTTGGCCATTTCTAAGGTTCGTGCGCCACCATGATGGTCGCTATGGACCGCAACACCATCAAGACCACCTTCCTGCTGACCCTCCTGGCTGCGTTGTTCGTGGGCATCGGCGCTCTCATAGGCGGCAAAGAGGGGCTCATCATCGGCCTGGCTTTCGGCCTGTTGTTCACCGGCGGCTCCTACTGGTTCTCGGACTCCATCGCCATCAGGGCGGCCCGGGCGGTCCCCGTGTCCGAGGCCCAGATGCCGGACTACTACGCCGTCATGCGGGACCTGACCACCCGGGCTGGTATGCCCATGCCGAAGCTGTACGTCACCCCCGACGCCCAGCCGAACGCCTTCGCCACCGGTCGCAACCCCAAGCACGCCGCCGTCGCCGTCACCCAGGGGATCCTGCAGATCTGCACCTGGGACGAGATGCGCGGCGTCCTGGCCCACGAGCTCAGCCACGTCGGCAACCGGGACATCCTCATCTCCTCCGTCGCCGCCACCATCGCCATGGCCATCACCCTGCTGGCCCGGATGGCCGCGTGGAGCGGTCTGCTCTTCGGTGGGGGCGGCCGCGACGAGGGAGAGAACATATTCGAACTCCTCGCCCTGCTTATCCTGGCCCCGCTGGCCGCAACCATGCTGCAGCTGGCGCTGTCCCGCAGCCGGGAGTTCGAGGCGGACCGATCCGGCGCCCGCTTGATTGGCGACGGCGAGCCGCTAGCCCGGGCCCTGGCCAAACTGGAGGCAGGGGCCCGGCAGATCCCCATGCCCAATGCTCGGCGCGAGATGGCTCCGATGTACATCGTGAGCCCGCTGACCGGGATGAACGTGGCCTTCAAGAACCTCTTCTCCGACCATCCTCCGACCGAGCAACGCATCGCCCGGCTGCGGGCACGGGAGTGGGCCCGCTAGGCGTCCACCTTCAGGGAGTCCGGCCGCATCCAGGGGGAGTCCACGTAGAAAGGACTCCCCCAGGTGCGACCCGCCCCCCTTTCATCCGATCACCCGGGGTGAGGGTTGCGTACGCTTGACTGCTGGTCTTGCGGCGCATTCATCCAGGCGTGTGATTGGCGCGAGGTCGGCGGCCACCCTTACGCCACCATCGTCGGAACTGAAGGATGAAGGGAGGCCGGTCGACTGGAGGGGGTGGTCCTTTCTACGGGGACCACCCCGTCTAGTCGAACCGGGCTCCCTCAGGCCTCAATCTCGGAAGTTCTCGAACTGCAACGGCAGCCCGAAATCCTGTTCCCGCAACCCGGCAATGACCGCTTGGAGGTCGTCACGCTTCTTCCCCGACACCCGGACCTGATCCCCCTGGGTCTGCGACGAGATGCCCTTGGCGCCGTGCTCCTTTATCCAGCGGTTGATCGCCTTGGTGTTGTCGGATGAAAGGCCGGCCTTCACCGTCACCGTTTGGCGGGCCGCCCCCTTGGCCGCTTCCTCGACCTTGCCATACTCCAACGCCTTGAGGGAGACCTTGCGTCGCACCAACTTCTCCTCGAGCACCTGGACGACGGCCCGGAGCCGGTCCTCGGTGGAGGAGTACAACTGCAACTCCATGTCATGCAACTCCGCGGTCGACTCGGTGCCCTTGAAGTCGAACCGGGTGGAGAGCTCGCGCTGGGCCTGGTCGACAGCATTGCGGACCTCTTGCATGTCGACCTGGGACACGATGTCAAAGGTGGGCATGGCGCCACGGTAGCGCCGCCGCCTAGCTTGCCCGTGTCGTGACCCTCGTTCCGGTCCTCGCGGGCGGCGGAGCCGTCGATGACCAGCAGGCCGCGGTGACCGTCGCCGGCCGATCCCTCGGCCTCGGCGACCTCTCGGCGGCGGCAGGGGCGGTCGCGGCGCGCCTTACCGGACTGTCCGCCGTTGCGGTCGAGGCCTCACCGAGCTTGGAGACCGTGGTCGCGGTGCTCGGTGGACTGGCGGCCGGCGTCCCGGTGGTCCCGCTCGCCCCGGACGCCGGCCCGCTCGAACGCACCCACATCCTGCGCGACTGCGCCGCCCCCGTTCTCCTCGCTGCCGCGGGTGCCGCACCTGCCGTCCCTCCGGGCACCCCGCTGGAAGTGATCCCGGTCCGCATCAGCGACCGAGGGGCCTGGCCGGCGGGCGGGGGCGCCGGCGCCGGCGGTGGCGGTGGCGGTGGCGGCGCCGGTCCGGACGGCCCCGCCCTGATCCTGTACACCAGCGGGACGACCGGCCCTCCTAAGGGGGTGATGCTCAGCGCGGCCGCCATCGCCGCCGACCTCGATGCCTTGGCCGAGGCGTGGGGATGGACCCCGGAGGACGTGCTGGTGCATGGCTTGCCGCTGTTCCACGTCCACGGGCTGATCCTCGGGGTTATGGGCGCCCTGCGAGTCGGTTGCCGCTTGATCCATACCGGCCGGCCGACCCCGGCCGCCTACGCGGCCGGGGCCGATGAAGGCGGAAGCCTGTTCTTCGGGGTGCCGACGGTGTGGTCCCGCCTGGCCGCGGAGCCGGACGCAGCCGCGTCGCTTCGCGGGGCTCGCCTGCTGGTCTCGGGAAGCGCCGGCCTCCCGGTTCCCGTCTTCGAGCGCCTGGCCACGCTGGCCGGCCAGGGGCCCATCGAGCGTTACGGGATGACCGAGACCCTCATCACCTTGAGCGCCCGAGCGGCTGGCGACCGCCGGGCCGGCTGGGTGGGGTGGCCGGTGGCCGGCATCGAGGCCCGCCTTGTCGACGAGGGCGGCCAGCCGGTCGCCGCGGACGCTGAGACGGTGGGCGAGTTGCAGGTCCGCGGTCCCACCATGATGGACGGCTACCTCGGCCAGCCCGATGCCACCGCCGCCGTCTACACCTCGGACGGTTGGCTGCGCACCGGTGACGTGGCGGGCGCGGATCGGGACGGGTGGTACCGCATCGTGGGCCGGCAATCAACCGACCTGATCAAGACCGCCGGCTATCGCGTCGGCGCGGGGGAGGTCGAGGCGGCGCTGCTTGCCCACCCCGGCGTACTGGAGGCGGCGGTGATAGGCGTGCCAGATGACGACTTGGGCCAGGCCATCGTCGGGTACGTGGTCGCCGATGGGGTCAGCGGCCCGGAGCTGTGCGAATTCGTCGCCGGCGTGCTGTCGGTGCACAAGCGACCTCGTCGGGTGGAGCTGGTTGCCGCGTTGCCCCGTAACGCCATGGGCAAGGTGCAGAAGGCCCGGCTGCCAAACGAGTAACCTGTCTGACTCCTGGGTCGGTGCCCGAGTGGCCAAAGGGAACAGGCTGTAAACCTGTCGGCGTACGCCTACGGCGGTTCAAATCCGTCCCGGCCCACCAGCGGAGATTGCATCGAGACGAACAGACCTCCGTGGCGGTCCGTTCTCCGGGATGGAGGTCTGTCCGTCTCGATGCCAATTTCGGCCTCGCGGCGGACAGACCTTCGTGATTGGGCGAGCGCTCACCTCGAGGTCTGTCCGTTTGGCGAGATGGTGACCGTCGTCGTCCCGCCCCACGAGGGGACGCCGGGCACGCCGATCACCGCCAGGCTCCCAAGCAGGCCAGGAACGCCGGCCCCGCTGAGGGGCACGCCCAAGTGCAGGTGCCCGCTGCTGTCCGCGGTGGATCGCACGGTCGATCGGCCGCCCGAGCCCGACATCGTCACCGTCTCAGTCGAACCGGGCCGGTAGAACGCCGGGGTCACGACGCAGGCCGTGCCCGTGCCTTGCAAGGTGAAGCCGGCTGACCGGCCGTCGGTCAAATAGCTCCACTGCTGCGCTTCGGGGCGCTGCAGCGACACTGACCAGCCCCACTGCGACCAGCTCTGGTCGATCGACTGGTAGGAGGTTGTCGATGGCGGCGCCGGCGGGTGGGCGAATATCTGCATCAACGGCTCCACGTACTCCTGCAGGTCCCGGGTCCAGTAGGGCCAGGAGTGCGTGCCATACACGTAGTCGTCCAAGTGCACCGGGATCCCCAGCTGCTGGGCCCGCTGATAGAAGCCCAGCGTGGACACGTGGGTGAGCGCTTCGATCCCCATGGCCTCGGGATTGGGCGGGGTCGGGTCGTAGGGGCCCGGCAGCCCGGTCGCCGTATACAGCCAGAGGCTCATGCCCCGCAGGTTGGTTACCAGGTCGGTCGGGTCGTGGCCCTGCCAGTTGATCTCGTCGGTCACCCGCGAACCGAACATGGCGTCGGGCTCGACCCCATCGAGGGCGACTTCGGTAGCGTCGATGATCGAGGTGGCGCCGGCGGCCACGACCGGGTCGTAGTCGATGTCAGGAGCTCCGGAAAAAGACGCAGCCGAGACGAACAGGTCCGGATGCCGGGCGGCGTAGGTCGTCGAGCCGAAACCCCCTTGGGACAAGCCGGCCACGGCCCGTCCATCACGGTTGGCGATGGTGCGCAGGTTGGCGTCGACCCAAGGGATCAGCTCGTCGATGTCGAAGGTCTCCCATTGGGAGGGCCCGAGCACGGTCGTGGTATCGACCCAGTTGGTAAACCAGCCGCCGCCGTCGCCGTCAAAGCCGCAGTCGGGCATGACCACGATCAGCGGCAGGCTGGCAGTGGTCTGCTCGGCGCCGCCCAGGTTGACCCAGTCCGACGCCTCGCCGCTGGTGCCGTGGTACAGGTACAGCACCGGGTAGCGGGTGGCCGGGCGGGTGGCGTAGTCGGAGGGCACCAGGATGCGTACGTTGACCGGCCGACCGAGAGCAGCCGTCAGGACCGAGACGTTGTACTGCCGCGGGTCCAGTTGCTGGACCGAGACCACGTGGATGCCGTCGGCGTCGGTGAAGGTCGGCATGGCCGTAACCGCCCGGGTCGGCGGGGCTGTCAACGCCTGGGCCGCCGGCACCAACCCCAACCCGAGCACGGCCAGTACCGCCGCTCCTATCGCCACCCCCCAGCGCGATCGCATCAGGACCAGTATGGCGAACATCGATGTTCGTAGCAAGGTGGGCCCTGCGTTTCTCGGCGTTTCGACCCCCACTGGGGTCGTAAGGTTCTGACTGATGACACAGCCCTGGGAAGGAGAGTTGGCCGGGCGGATCGAACGCCACCTGGTCCATGGCGCGGCCCTGGAGGGAAACCACCTTGGCGATCCCGTCGACCGCCCGCTGTGGGTGTATGTCCCGCCCGGCTACGACGACGACCCGGATCGGCGCTACCCGTCCATATACGTCATCCAGGGCTACACCGGGCACGTGACCATGTGGTTCAATCGGAACCCCTTCCGCATCCCGTTTCCTGAGGCGGCCGATGGCGTCTTCGCCCGGCAGGAGGCCCCTCCTTGCATCGTGGTGTACGTCGACGCCTGGACGGCATACGGCGGATCGCAGTTCGTGGACTCGCCGGGCACCGGCCGCTACCACACCTACCTCTGTGAGGACGTGGTGCCCTTCGTTGACAGCCAGTACCGTACGCTCGCCGAGGCCCGCCACCGGGGGATCCAGGGCAAGTCGAGTGGCGGCTTCGGGGCCATGATCACGCCGATGCTGCGGCCCGATCTGTTCGGGGGACTGGCCACCCACGCCGGGGACTCGCTCTACGAGTACTGCTACATCCCGGAGTTCGGCAAGGTGGTGCGAGCCCTTCGGGACTACGACGGCTCGATCGACAAGTGGTGGGACGATTTTCGCGGCCGCGTGGCGTTCACGAAGCCGGCCGATGCTGTCCTGCTGATCACGCTCGGCGTAACGGCCTGCTTCTCGGCGGACGAGGACGGCACCCCAGTGCTTCCCTTCGATCCGTACACCGGTCGGCTGCGCGAAGCGGTGTGGGAGCGGTGGCTGGCGTGGGACCCGGTGCGCATGGTGCCGCGCTACGCCGACGCCCTACGGGGCCTGCGGGCCATCTGGATAGACGGCGGGAAGAGCGACGAGTGGTTCCTCGACCTGGGAGGCCAGGCCTTCCGTGACGCGCTCGGGGAGATCGGGGTGACCGACGTGCATTTCGAGTTGTTCGAGGGGGCCCACGGCGGCATCGACTACCGGTACCCGCTGTCGCTCGCCTACCTGGCCGAGCGGCTGGCACCCTAGAGTTTCCGACCGATGAAGGTGGGGGAGCTGCGCATCGACCCGGTAATCGACGGTCTGGGTCGCTTCGAGCCGACCAAGGCCTTTCGGGGCACCACGCCGGAGCAGTGGGCTCCACACCGGGACCTGCTCGACGAGGACGGCCGCCTGGGCTTCGCCATGGGTGGATTCTTGATCCGGGGACCCGGGCAGACCACCCTGGTCGACCTGGGTCTGGGCCCGAAGGCGTTCCTCGGGATTGAGGGTGGAGGATTCCTCGAGGAGCTGGCGGCGCTCGGGGTGGGTCCATCCGAGGTGACCGACGTGATTTTCACCCATCTGCATTTCGACCACATCGGATGGGCCACCACAGTGGACGGCCAGCCCGTGTTCCCCAGCGCCACGTACAGGTGCGCGCCGGCGGACTGGGAACATTTTATGGTCGAACATCCCGACCAGGAGGCGGACATGCTGGCCCCGATCCGGGACCGGTTTGCCCTGTGGGACGCCCCTGGGCCGCTCCTACCCGGCGTCGACACGCTGGCGGCGCCCGGGCACACTCCGGGCAGCACGGTCGTGGTGCTCTCGTCCGGCTCGGAGCGGGCGATGCTGCTCGGTGACGTCGCCCATTGCCCGGTCGAGCTGGTGGACGACGAATGGGCCAGCCTCTTTGATGTCGATCCGGTCTTGGCGGCTCGGACCCGGGTCGCGCTCAACCGTGAGCTGGAAGGGAGCGATATCCCAGTGGCGGCTGCCCATTTTCCCGGACTCCGATTCGGACGGCTGCTGCGGGGCGAGGGCCGGCGGCGTTGGGTCGTCTGAGGCGGGTGGTCAGGAGCTACGATTCCGGGGGTGCCGGCGAGTTTATTCTCGATGGCGGCGTCCGCCCCGCTCAAGCGGATCGGCCGCCCGGACGATATGGATGGATCGCCGCCCGGGCCAGGAGCCAGAATTATGCGGCTGCTTTTCTGAAATTTGGGTAAGGATCCCGTCAGAGGTGTGTGGTGTCCGATTCGGTGAATAGTTTTGAGACTTTCGTCCCGGCCGAGCTGGGTAGCGTCGTCGCGTCCCGGCGGCTGGTAGAGAGCGCCACGACTTCCTGGGGCGTTGACGACGAAGTGGCCGCCGATGCGGCCCTGGCTGTCTCGGAGCTGGTGACCAACGCCGTCCTGCACGCCCGCACGGGCGTCCACGTGGTGGTGCGCCGGCTGGGCCGAGGCGTGCGCCTGGAGGTCGGAGACGGGAGCGGCCGGCTCCCCCTGGTCGGCGCCGATCGCCCGGAGGACCTCTTGGCTACCCGCTCGATGACCGGTCGGGGTTTGGCGCTGATCGCCGCCACTGTCGACCGGTGGGGCGCCGATCCGGTCGGGACCGGCAAGGTGATGTGGGCCGAGGTTGGTACCAGCCGGCGCCGTCCCCTGGCGGTGGACTCGCCGGCGCCGGTCAAGGTGTCGCCGGAGATCCCGGCGGTTCCCGCCGCTTCGTGGGCCGGCTCGACGTCGGTCACAGCCATGGCAGCCGAAGGTCGGAGGGTCCACCTCATCGGGGTGCCGGTCCGTCTGTTGGTCGAATCCGTTCGGCAGTTCACCGATCTTCAGCGCGAGATGGCGGTCGTCGAGCTCGACCAGCATGGTCCCGCCGAGCTCGTCGCCCTGGCCGAGACCAGCCAGGAGATATCCGCCCATATCTACAGCCTCCAGGCCGACAGCGATATCGCCGAGGCCGCGCTCGCCCGGGGCGAGTCCGTCATCGACCTCGACGTCGATGTCTCCGAGGACGCCATGGCCGCCTTCGACCGGCTCGGGTCGTTGGCCCGGCGGATGGGCGAGGCCGTGGTGCGCCCCCACGTGCTCACCCTCCCGCCAAGTGACGAGGTAACTGCTTACCGGAGTTGGTACCGAGACGAGATCGCGGCCCAGCTGACGGGTCAGCCGCCGCGGCCGTGCCCGTTTGCCGCGGCGGCGGCTTCCTGAGTTCTTCTTACAGCTGCAAGCTCTTGACCTGTAGGAACTCCTCCAGGCCGAAGCGGCCGTACTCCCGGCCGATGCCGGACTGCTTGTAGCC
>PMHH01000145.1:0-2451 GCA_003156595.1 Acidimicrobiaceae bacterium | reverse complement strand
CGAAGATCTCCTCCTGGGCGATGGTCATGTCGCGGCGGACGCCTGAGAAGACCGTGGGCTTGGCGAAGAACCCGGTCTCCAGCCCTTCCGGCTTGCCGAGGCCGCCGGTCACCAGGTGGGCGCCCTCGTCGAGACCCTTTTGGATGTAGCCCTGGACGCGATCCCACTGGGCTTGCGACACGAGCGGTCCCAGCCTCGAGGACTCGGCGAACGGATCGCCGGGTGTCATGGCGTCGGCCGTGCGCGCCGCGATCTCCTCGGCTTCGGCCAGCCGGTCGCGAGGGACCAGCATCCGGGTCAGGGCCGAGCAGGTCTGCCCGGAGTTGAGGAACGCCTTGCCGACCCCGTCGGCGACCGCCTTCGCGAGGTCGGCATCCGGGAGGATCACGTTGGCGCTCTTGCCGCCGAGCTCGAGGGCCACCTTGGCGACGCGTTGCATGCACAGCTCGCCCACCCGCCGTCCGGCTCGAGTCGAGCCGGTAAAGGACACCATGTCGACATCCGGATGTTTGGCAATCGCCTCACCGACGACCGGCCCCAGCCCAGACACCAGGTTGAACACGCCGGCGGGCAGGCCGACATCGTGGATGACCTCGGCCAGCACGAAGGCGTTGAGCGGCGCCACCTCGGACGGCTTGAGGACAACGGTGCAGCCTGCCGCCAGTGCGAACGCCGCCTTGGCGGCGATCTGGTGGAGTGGATAGTTCCACGGGGTGATGCACCCGACCACGCCGACTGGTTCCCGCACCACGACCGAGTTGCCGATGCGCTCCTCGAAGGGGAAGCCGTCGACGAGGGAGGCGATCACGCTGAAGGAGTGGTACGGCAACCCGGCCTGCACCAGCAGGCTCAGCGGCTTCACCATCCCGACCTCCTCGCTTACCAGGGTGGCGATCTCGTCCATGCGGGCCGCCAAGCCCTCGGCAATGCGGGAGCAGTACTTGGCCCGCTCATCAACCGATGTCCTGGACCACGCGGGGAACGCCCGGCGGGCGGCCTGCACGGCGCGGTCGACGTCCTCCGCGGTGCCCTCCGGAATGGTCCCCATGGTCTCTTCAGTAGTCGAGTTGACGACGGCGATGGTTCCGGTCCCCGTGCTCGGCAGCCATGCCCCATCGATGTAGATGTTGTCCCGTGTGATCACTGGCTTGTTCCCTCCATGTCGGTGCGCCGGCGGTCTGCGTCATATGTCAACGACGAGCGGCGGCGGGCGATCCGTTTTGTCCTGTTGTCCGGTGTTGTCCTGCTGTCCTGCCCCGCATGCTACGCACAGCCGGCCGAGGTGGGGGTCTGCGACTTGGTCCTAGGTGGTCCTAGGTCTCGGTCGCCGAGACGGCTCGCAAGGCCTCGAGGGCCTTGTCGGCGTGAGCCGACATGTTGATCTCGGAGCGGACGACGGCCTTGATCAACCCGTCACTGCCGATGACGAAGGTGGCCCGCTTGTTGGGGATGAGCCCCGGACCCCGGCGCACCCCGTAGGCCTTGGCGACCGACTTGTCCGCGTCGGAAAGCAGAGGAAAGTCGAACTCGTACTTGTCTGAGAACTGCTTCTGCTTGTCGACCTTGTCGGCGGAGATCCCGACCCGTTGGGCGCCGAGGCCGGCGAACTCCGCCGCCAGGTCGCGGAAGTGGCAACTCTCCCTGGTGCAGCCGGTCGTCATGGCCGCCGGGTAGAAGTACAGGACCACTGGTCCGTTCGCCAAAAACCCGGAGAGGCTCCGGAGGGTGCCGGTCTCATCGGTCAGTTGGAAATCGGGGGCTTTGTCTCCTGTGTCCATGGTCGGACGGTACTCGCCCGCGGCGCAGCTATGTTCCTATCTCGACGGTGGCGCTTGGATCTATGAGGCGCTGCATGAGCACCACGTCCAGCCAGCGCCCAAATTTGCGGCCCACCTCCCGCTCCACCCCTACCAACTCGAAACCGCAAGCTTGGTGCAGTCCGATGGATGTCTGGTGCCCACCGACGATGCGAGCCATGACCGCGTGGAAGCCATGGGTGCTGGCCAGCCGGAGCAACTCGAGGAGCAGTCCTTTGCCCACTCCCAGGCCACGCGCCTCGGAGTCGACGTACACCGAGTTCTCGACCGTGGTCCGGTAGGCGGGCCGCGAACGATACGGCGACAGCGAGCCGAATCCGCAGACCCGGTCGCGGTCGTCGATGGCCACCACGGCGGGGTGGGCGCCGCTGTGCTCGTCCATCCACGCCAACTGTTCCTCGGCGGTGCGGGCCACCATGTCGAAGGTGACCGTCGAGCCCAGGACCTCGGCGTTGTAGATAGTCCGGATCGCCTCGGCGTCGTCGTGGGCAGCCAAGCGGTACTTCATGGCCGCCCCAGCGTAACCGGGGCGGTCGCTGGCTCAGGCCGGTCCGGGCTGTCCGGGCGGGGGGCGGGCCGGCGGGCGCCGCTGGCTCGGGCCGGTCCGGGCTGTCCGGGCGGGGGGCGCGCCGGC